>CBFDAY010000167.1:0-6560 GCA_965602895.1 uncultured bacterium | reverse complement strand
ATGTTCTGATCGAAATACGATGCCTGGAACGAATGGCTCCACCAGTCGGTCAGCCATTGGTCATACACGGTTGTGAATGTCCATTCATGAATATCAAGTTCGTCGTCGGGATCCTCGGGAAGAAACTGTGTTGGTCCGGGGAGTCCGGATTCCGACTTCTGGTACCGGAAAATGAAGGAAAGGTCGACTTCATCCTCGATGCTGAAGCCGGCGCGCGCGGAAAGCACGGAGTTGTCGTACCGGTCGTTTGTCACGCCGTCGATGTTGGCGGTCCCGAAGTGTGAGGTGGCAAATGAGTAGTTGAAAGCATCGACCGAACCGGAAAGGCCCATAGTCTCGAGATTGTTGTCAAGGTTGCCGCCCTGGGCCGACACCACCAGCCGTGGTTTTCCATCCCCTTTTCTCGTTATTATGTTTATCACGCCGCTCAGGGCGTCGGCGCCGTAGAGCGCGCTCTGAGGCCCGCGGACGACCTCGATACGTTCCACATTGTCGGTCGTGAGATGAGCCAGATTGGCGGCCCCGGCCTGGTCGGTGAGTTTCACGCCGTCAATCATGACGAGCGTGAAGTCCGACTGCCCGCCCCTCGTGAAAACCGATGTGGTCCCGCCGCGGGTACCGGTCTGCTGGACATTGAGTCCCGGAACCTGGCGCAATGCCTCGATGGCGCTGTTCGAGCCCAGTTCCTCAAGCTGTTCCCTCGTGATAACCGTGACCGACGATCCGATGCGGCTCACGGGCATCTCGATGCTCGTGGCCGTTACGATCACGGGCTCGAGCGTCTCCGGCTCCTCGGCGACGTCGGGGAACGCCTCTTCGGCGGGATCTCCCGCCGCAGTGTCGGCAGCGACGAGCGTCGTCCATTCGGTACGGCCGGGAGCCGGCGCTTCCTGCTCGGCGAATGCGACAGGCGCGCCAAGCAGAATTGCGATGATACAAATGCTGATAATGGTTTTCATGCTTCTCCTCCTCTCCCTGGAAAGGGTGAGCGTTTGGGCCGGACGGCGAGGTTTTCTGACTTACGGCGTCGCCTACTCCCCGCGCCTTCCCATTCGCGCCCTGGCGCAAACAGTGGCTTTAGGCGGGTTTCGTGCCGATCACAGTTGCCGGGCAGAAGCGGACTCTCACCGCTTTCCCTATGCCCGTCCGGCGAGTCTTGGGGGGGCGAAAAAAACCCCGATTCTCGGGAGAGAACCGGGAAAGATCCTTGCTTTTACCCTTCACTGTCTCCCCACGGAGAATCACAGTGTGAAGCGGCATCGGGCAGGTCTTCTGGCTCACGGGTCGTCCTACTCGCCGCACCTTCCCGGCCCGGAGGGCCAGTGGCTGTAGCGGCTTTCGTCTCCGATCACAGCGGCGGGGCCGCGACGGAATCTCACCGTCTTCCCTTAAACTCCCTCTGAGGGAGCACCCATTGCCGGTATGTCAAGAGTTATTCTATTTGCTTCGCAGCGCAATGTCAAGCGGAAAAACCGTTGTCTTGAATGGTCAACGACAGGCTCCAAGCCCGTGGGCAGCCAAACCGAAGCCAAGCCGAAGGTCTTGCCGCTTGTAGAGCGGGAAGCTTGCGGAAGCCCTGCCGGTTGATTTATAATCTAGATGGTAAGGTAACCGGGACCGGATAAATATCCATATGTCGCAGTCGTTTCACAAGCCAGCATTAATCTTGCTCTTTGCCGTGTCCTTTTCCTTAAGCGGGTGCGGGACAACCTATTATAAGGAAGATGCCGACAAGGAAGTGTACGGGATCATTTCGCAAAAGAGCGGGGAAATCGGCGGGATGCCCTCTCGCTTCACGATCGAGCGGGAAAAGGAAGCCGCGTCCTATGACACGCAGGCCGCTTCCCCCGTCATCTTATCCCTTGAGGAAGCGCTCAAGATCGCCGTGGAGAACTCGCGCGACTATCAGGCCCGAAGGGAAAGCCTTTATTCCCAGGGATTATCCCTGACCCTTGCGCGGCACGAATTTGACCCGATCTTTTCCGGTACGGCTTCCGGCGAGATCGAGAGGGAAGCCCAGAGGAACAGCATTTCGGGGGCTCTTTCGTTTGGAATATCAAAAATGCTTGCGACCGGGGCCGACCTGTCGGTGGTGCTGACTACCAACCTCTTCCGGTTCATCTCGGGCGGCGATCCCGCGAAAACGGCCGCCTCGATCATAACCGCCGGTGTCGTGCAGCCGCTCTTGGCAGGCGGCGGCAGGGAGGTCGCGCTCGAAAGCCTCACGCAGTCGGAGCGCGATATGGTCTACGCCATCAGGGACTTCGTGAGGTTCCGCAAGACGCTCTCGATCGGCATAGCGAAGGACTACTACGACCTGCTGCAGCAAAAGGATGCGCTCACCAACGCTTGGAATAATTATCAGAACCTCAAGTCGGAGCTCGAGCGAGCCGAATTCATGGCGATGGCCGGCAGGCTGCCCGAGTTCCAGGTCGACCAGACCGAGCAGGACGAGCTTCGCGCGCGCGACAGATGGATAAGGGAAAAGGAAGCGTACGAGAATCTGTTGGATGAATTCAAAATTGTGCTTGGCATGCCGACCGACGTCCCGATAGAACCGGATCCGGCCGAGATGGAAGAACTCTCACGAATCGGGATCGTTCCGCCGCCGGTGTCGGCCGAGCAGGCCGTACCCATCGCCCTTGAGGCCAGGCTCGACCTGAAAAACACCCGGAGCAGGGTCGAGGACGCCGGGAGAAAAATCCGGGTTGCCGCGAATGCGCTCAAGCCGAGACTCGACATCTCCGCATCGGTAGACGCCGGCACCAAGGGGGAAACAACGCCCTTCGACTTCGATTTCGACAATGCTTCCTACTCTGCAGGATTCGAGATGGAACTGCCGCTGGACAAAAAGGCCGAGCGAAACGCCTACCTCCGGGCGCTGATCGATCTCACAGCCTCCGAGCGGAACCTCGCCGAGCGTATCGACGAGATAAAGCAGGAGGTCCGCAACGCCTCGCGCAACCTCGAGCAGGCCGGGCAAAGCTACGATATCCAGCAAAACAGTCTGAGCCTCGCCGAGCAAAGGGTGGAGAGCACCACGCTGCTGCAGCAGGCGGGCCGCGCCAGCACCAGGGACATCCTGGAGGCGCGGGAGGCCCTGCTCGATGCGCAAAACGCCGTGTCGCGCGCCCTGGTCGACCATTTCAACGCGCGCCTGGATCTTTTCATCGCGATGGAAGGCCTGGGGATCGACGACAACGGACTATGGATTGAAGAACATGATATCGAATCTAAAGGATAAGATTTTGGAGGCCGCGGGGAAGCCCGGCGGCAAAAGGAAGGTCGCCATCGGCGCCGGAGCCGGAGCCGTGCTGCTGCTGATAGCTTTCGGGCCGCTCAACGGCCTGAAAGACTCGGACGACGGATTGATCTTTTACACCGCCGCCAGGGGCGATCTTATTATCGAGGTCGTCGAATCGGGCAGCATCGAGGCGAGCGAGTCCGAGATAATCCGCTCCAAGGTCGAGGGTAGAACGACGATCATATCGATTGTGCCGGAGGGGACGTTCATAACGGAGAAAGACATCGAAGAGGAAAAAGTCCTCGTCGAGCTTGATTCCTCCGAACTGCGCGAGAAGGAGGTCAAACAGGAAATCTCCGTTCAGGGCGAACTCGCGAAATACGCCGACGCAAAAGCGACACACGAGATACGGATCAACCAGAACGAGAGCGACCTGAAAAAGGGAGAGCTGAAGGCAAAGTTCGCCAAGATGGACATCGAGAAATATCTCGGCGCCGAAGCGGCCAGTCTCTTCCTGGAAGGCGAGGTGGAATTCAAGTCGCTGCTGGCGAGCGAGCTTCTCGGCGGCGAGGCCCTCCAGAAAAAGCGCGAGCTCGAGAGCGAGATCGATCTTGCAAAAGAAGAGGTCGCCCGCGCCGTTGTCAGGCTGGACTGGACCGGGAAGCTCTTTGATAAGGGATACGTCACGCGCGACGATCTGCAGGCCGATGAGCTTGCCCTTAAGCGCAAACAGGTCAGCCGGGAACAGGCGGAGACCGCCCTGAGGCTCTTTGATCGATATGAGTTCGAAAAAGAGGCGGAAAAACGGCGCTCGGATTATGAGGAGGCGGTCAAAGAGCTTGAGAGAACCATAGCCAAGAACCGCGCCGAGCTGTCCAAGGCCGAGGCCCAGCTCAAATCCTCCGAGGCCTCCTACAAGAACCAGGTGGATCAGCTCGAAAAGATCCGCGAGCAGATCAAGAACTGCATAATCACGGCCACCAAGCCCGGCCTCGTCGTCTATGCCGGGATCAGCCACCGCTGGCAGACCGAGCGGATAAAAGAGGGCAAACAGGTGCGCGAGCAGGAGGAAATAATAAATATTCCGAACACCGCGTCCATGATCGCAAGAACGACCGTCCATGAATCCATCATCGCCCGCATCCACGAGGGGCAGAAGGCCTCGATCAAGATCGATTCTCTTCCCGATAGAAAGTTCAGCGGGAGTGTCACCAGGGTCGCGGTTTTGCCGGATTCCCAGAACATGTGGCTGAATCCGGACCTCAAGGTCTACGAAACGGACATATCTGTTGATGGCATGCACGCCGACCTCAAACCGGGCATGTCGGCCGAGGTAAGCATAACCGTAAATGAGTTGCCGGATGTCCTGATGATTCCGCTCCAGGCCGTCAGCACGCGCGGAGGCGAAAGAGTCTGCCTTGTCAAGACTTCTTTTGGAACCGAGGCAAGAACGATCGAGACGGGCGACTACAACGACAAGTTCATCGAAGTCAAAAAGGGCCTTGAAGAGGGAGAGAAGGTTGTCCTGAACACGTGGGATTCCCCCCGGGGCCCCGTTCTTCCGTCGGAGTCGGGCTAAAGGCCCCGGCGACGCCGATCATGGAGCGGCGCAATGCCCCTTATTGAAGCGATAAACATTTCGAAGAAGTACGACATGGGCGAGGCCAGCATCGACGCGCTTCTCGATGTGAGCGTCTCTTTCGAAAGCGGCGAATACGCGGCCCTGATGGGGCCCTCCGGCTCGGGCAAGTCGACGTTCCTCAACATTCTCGGATGCCTCGACGTCCCGACCGCCGGACAATACCTTCTCGACAATATGCTCACATCCTCCATGTCGGACGACGAGCTTTCCGCCATCCGGTGTACCAAGATCGGGTTCGTGTTCCAGTCCTTCAATCTTATCAATGAACTCAGCGTAGTCGAAAACATCGAAGTGCCCCTTTTCTATCAGGGCAGGGACGATAAAGCGAGCAGGGAAAAGGCCGCCGCGCTCGCCGATATGGTCGGTCTCGGCCACCGCCTGCGGCATCATCCGGCTGAGCTTTCCGGCGGCGAGCAGCAGAGGGTCGCGATAGCGCGCGCCATGGCCAACGACCCGCTCATCATCCTCGCCGACGAGCCGACCGGAAACCTCGACTCCAAGTCGGGCGACGATATCCTGAACATTCTCCGGCGGCTGAACGAGGAGGGCAAGACGCTCATCGTGGTCACGCACAACGAAGGCATCGCCGCCCGCGCCCACAGGGTGATAAGGTTCAAGGACGGGCGCATTCAAAACGGAGGCGTCGCGGAAGGGGGACGGGAATGATTCCCGTCTTCACAAAACGAGTTCTGCGGCTCGGGATTCTCAACATATGGCGGCACCGCCTGCGCTCGCTGCTGACCATTCTCGGGATAGTGTTCGGAGTCAGCTCGGTCATCGCCATGCTCGCCATCGGCGAGGGCGCCAGCCAAGAGGCGCAGGAACAGATAAGGAGGCTTGGCAGCCAGAACATCATTATCAAAAGCGTCAAGCCGCCCCGGAGCGAGAGCGTCGGCGCCGAGACATCGAGGCTGAGCGAGTACGGCCTCACCTATGCCGACGCCGAGAGGATCGCCTCCGTGATTCCCGACGTCGAGGTCATAGTCCCGTCGAGGACCATCCGCGCCGACGTCATGCATCGCACCAAGCGGCTCGACGCCGACGCCATCGGAACGGTGCCCATATTCCCGAGGATATCCAACACGAAGGTCGTGGCCGGCAGATTCTTCAACGAGCTGGAAACGGACGATCACAAGAACGTATGCGTCCTCAGTTCCGAGCTCGCCCGTCGTCTTTTCGCGTTCGAGGAGCCCATCGGGAACACCGTCAAGATCAAGGGCGACTACTTCACGGTCATCGGCATCGTGGAGGGCTCCGGCTCCGCCGTTTCGGCCGACGCCGAGACGCCTTCCTCCCTGAGCCTGTACATTCCCATCACGGCCGCCGCCGCGTGGTTCGGCGACATCATCATTACGAGGAGTTCCGGCAGCTTCAATATCGAGAAGGTCGAGCTGCACCAACTGATAGTGAAGATTGAAGACCTCGCCGCCGTCACGAGCGCCTCCGAAATCATCCGCGACATCCTCGACCGGCATCACAAGGAAAACGATTACGAGATAATCGTGCCGCTCGAGCTTTTGAGGCAGGCCCGGCGCACTCGGCGCATATTCAACATCGTGCTCGGCTCGATCGCCGCCATATCGCTCCTCGTCGGCGGGATCGGCATCATGAACATCATGCTCGCCACCGTCACGGAGCGCACGCGCGAGATCGGCATCCGCCGCGCCCTCGGAG
>CBFDAY010000166.1:0-6562 GCA_965602895.1 uncultured bacterium | reverse complement strand
AACCCGGTCGCCTTTTCCATGAGGCGGATCATCGCCTCGGAGACGTCGGAAACATGGCGCAATTGCGATTTGGACAGGATAATGGGGTAGAATCCGATGGCGAGCGGCCGGCCCGCGTAGATGAGGTGGTTCCGGGCGGCGTCGTCCTTGAACGCCTCGATGTCCGCCTTGATACGCCCCTCATTCTCCTCCAGATAGGAGTTGAATTCCCGGTACAGGTCCTCTATCTTCCCGTCCATCCGGAATTCATGGCTGATTTGGCCGGTCAATATTCACCCCGCAGGCTGTTATCACTGGGAAACTCGAAAAAAGTATAACAAAATAATGCCCGCTTCTCAAGGATTCCGGGCGCGCCGGAGCCTGCGCATTGCAGCCCTTGACTTCGCATGCCGGCAAATGCTAAATTCGACATGAGTCAAGATCGATTTATCAGGAGTCGTCAATGTCGGAAGCCGATCTGAAGATAAATTCGAAAGTCCGTAAGATCCTTGTCGAAAATAATCTGGACACCTCCGCGATAGCGGTCAGCACGACGGCGGCGGTTGTCTCGCTTCGGGGACAGCTCAGAAAACTTTCCGGCCGCGAGATGAATGATCGCGAGTTTGTCAGGTGTCTCAGTGTGCTGGAGACCAATATCCTCCGCACCAGGGGAGTAAAAAGAGTAAAATTTTCGGTGAAGAGCTGGGCAAAGAAAAAGGGGAAATGGATAAAGCAGGAGAAATGAGCCAGGCCTTCGGGCGCACTACCCTGCAGGAACGGGAATCTCCCATCCGAAAAGTCTTCCCATGCCCCCCATCGCGGCCACGGGCGGCAAAGAGCTTCCAAAAACGCAACCGACGGCCTTTGGACGGATTCTGCTTTAATTAAGTCTTCCACATATGTTATATTTTACTTATGCCGAATAATCTCGCAAAAAAAGTTGAAGAAGCCATCGAGCGGCACAACATGTTGCGGACGGGCGATAGAGTGCTCGTGGCGCTCTCCGGAGGTCCCGACTCTGTCTGCCTGCTACACGCTCTTGAGGAAGTCCGGAGTCGGCGCTCGCTTACCATCTGCGTCGCTCATTTCAATCACAGGCTTCGCGGGAAAGACTCAGAGCGGGATGCCCGGTTCGTGAAAAAACTTGCCGACCACAAGGGCTTCGCATTTGTCGCAAGCTCCGCCGACGTCGGCGCATTTGCCAAGGAGCATAAACTCTCCATCGAGGGTGCCGGTCGACAGATGAGGTACGAGTTCCTCCTGCGCGCGGCCCGGTCGCTGGGCGCGAACAAGGTCGCCGTCGGTCACACGGCCGACGACCAGGCCGAGACAATTTTGATGCGCCTCATCCGCGGCGCGGGCCCGCACGGACTCGCGGGCATTCCACCCGTCAGGCGGCTCGGCGGTTCGGACGGGCCGAAGATTATTCGCCCGCTCATATATGTATGGCGAGCCGACATCATGCGTTATCTTCGCGCGCGCAGGCTTGAGTATTGCCGGGATTCCTCCAACGAATCGCTCGAATATCTGCGAAACAAAATCAGGCTGGAACTCATTCCCAGACTCGAAAAGGAATATAATCCTCAGATCAGACAACGGCTGGCAAGCGCGGCGGCGTCGCTGGCTACCGAGAATGATTTCATCCAAACTGAGGCGCGGCTCCTCGCCGGGGAGGTCGTCATCGAGCAGAAACCCTCGTGGGTGGTATTCGATGTCGTCGTGCTTCGCGCGCTGCATCCGGCGCTGAGGAAAAGGGTCGCTCTGGCGCTGGTTCTGCTTGCAAAGCCCGACGCTCCGATGCTCGGGGCCTCGCACTATGAGGAGATCGACACGCTTGTTCGCGCGGGCTCGGGCCGGCTCGACCTGCCCGGCGGGATCAGGCTCGAGATCAGCGAAGGGGCCGGCCTGATCTCCGTATTCTCGATGAGACCCGCCAAAACGGGGAAGACTTTCGATGTCCCGGTCGCGGGCGCCACCACTATTCCCGAACTGAGTCTCTCGATCAGCACAAAGGTTCTCAACGAAATAAAGTCGCCGTCGCGGCTTGCGCGGATGTGCACCCCGAATCGCCAATACTTTGACCTCGACGCCGTGAGGACCCCGCTGGAAATCCGGCTCAGGCGTCCGGGCGACTCGTTCAGGCCGCTGGGTGTGCGCGGGAGCAAGAAGCTTAAGGATTTCTTCATAGACAAGAAGGTGCCGCGTTTCCTTCGCGACCGGGCGCCGATGCTTCTCTCGGGCGGCAGGATCATGTGGGTGATGGGGCACGCCATCGACGATAGATACCGGCTTAAACCAGGCTCGAGCGCGGCGCTGAGGGTGGACTATGAGCGCGGAACGTCTTGAGGTTCTCCTGAGCAGGGATCGCATCGGCGAACGCGTCGCCGAGCTTGCCGACGCCGTCTCCCGTGACTACAGGGATAAAGACGTGCTGATTCTGTGTGTGCTCAAGGGGGCGGTCGTTTTTCTGGCCGACCTGCTTCGCAATCTGACTATCACGGCTACCGTCGATTTCATCGCGGCATCCAGCTATGACGGCGACGCGAGCACGGGCGAGGTAAAACTGAGCCCCGTCTTTTCCACCGATGTCGCCGCCCGAGACGTCCTCATCGTCGAGGATATCATCGATACCGGGCTCACATATAGGGCGCTTGCCGACAATCTCATGCTTCGCCGGCCTTCCAGCCTCAGGCTTTGCGTCCTCCTCGATAAGCCCGCCAAGAGACCCGCAGAGCGGATAAAACCCGACTACGTGGGCTTCGCGATACCGGATAAGTTCGTGGTGGGATACGGGCTCGACTACCGGGAAAGATATCGCAACCTGCCCGATATTTGCGTGCTTGCGACTTGACATTCGCATCGCCGCCCCGCCGCCGGCCTTGTTGTTATTTTTACCGCTTTATGTTAATATTATTATGATGAAATAAAGCAGTTTCTCTCCTGTTTCGGACATGATCGCCGATGGGTGGAGAGGCGCGTTTCGGAGGAATCGTTTCTCGTATGAACAGCAACAGATACAAGACAATAGCCTTTTGGGCGGTCATAAGCGTGCTCCTTGTCTCGCTGCTTCTCTTTCGCCAGGAGAAGCAGGTCCAGCCCGATAAACTCACATATGCCGAGTTTTTGGATTATGCAAGGAACGGTCAGGTCACAAAGGTGACCCTGCAGGCTAACGAAATCACCGGAATCGACTCCGGTGTTTCCATTGTGGGAGAGCTGACCGGTGGGCGAGAGTTTGAGTCGTTCACCACGGACGCCGATATCCATAAAGTGTTGAAAGAAAATGACGTGCAGTATTCGGAGAAGCCCTATGCTCCGAAACTGCTCCAGACCATCCTGATTCAAATACTGCCCTTTGCGCTGATAATCCTCTTGATCTGGTATTTCGCGTTCCGGCAAATGCAGGCCGGAGGCAACAAGGCGCTCTCGTTCGGCAAGAGCCGCGCCCGGCTGCAATCCCAGTCGCAGTCGAAGGTCACTTTTGAGGACGTCGCCGGCGTGGAAGAGGCGAAGGAAGAACTCGAGGAAATTATCGATTTTCTCAAGGATCCGAAAAAATTTACGCGCCTTGGCGGCAAAATTCCCAAGGGGGTTCTCCTGATGGGACCGCCGGGCTCGGGTAAGACCTTGCTTGCGCGCGCAGTCGCCGGAGAGGCGAAAACGCCCTTTTTCAGCATCAGCGGCTCCGACTTCGTGGAGATGTTCGTCGGCGTCGGAGCGGCGCGGGTCCGGGACCTGTTTGCGACCGGGATCAAGCATGCGCCCTGCATCGTATTCATCGACGAGTTGGACGCCGTCGGCCGTCAGCGCGGGGCCGGGCTGGGCGGCGGACACGACGAAAGGGAGCAGACACTGAACCAGCTTCTGGTCGAGATGGACGGCTTCAACAGCAATGAGGGCGTCATCCTCATGGCCGCCACCAACAGGCCCGACGTGCTGGATAAGGCGCTTTTGAGACCCGGCCGATTCGACCGCTCGATTATTGTCGACAATCCGGACATTTTCGGCCGCGAGGGAATCCTCAAGGTGCATACCCGCAACATACCGCTCGACCCGGACGTCGAACTGGAAATCCTCGCCAGGGGCACGCCGGGCTTCTCGGGCGCCGATCTTGCCAACATGGTCAACGAGGCCGCCCTCCTGGGCGCGCGCAGGGGCAACGAGCGAGTCGCAATGCACGACTTCGAGGAGGCCAAAGACAGGGTCTTGATGGGCCCCGAGCGAAGGAGCATGTTCATTAGCGAGGATGAAAAGCGCAACACCGCCTATCACGAGGCCGGTCACGCGCTCGTCGGGTATCTGCTTCCCGACAGCGATCCGCTTCACAAGGTGACGATTATTCCGCGCGGGCGCGCACTCGGGCTCACGCAACACCTGCCCATCGAGGACAGGCACACCTATTCGCGCAACTATATCCTCAATCTGATAACGATGATGATGGGCGGCCGCGCGGCCGAGGGGCTCGTGCTTAATGACATAACGAACGGCGCGGGCAACGATATAAAGAATTCCACACATCTGGCTCGTAAAATGGTTTGCGAGTGGGGAATGAGCGAGAAGATCGGCCCGATCTCATTCGGCGAGAACGATGAGGTGTTTCTCGGGCGCGATATCTTGAAGGAGCGCAATTTCAGCGAGGAGATCGCGGCCGAGATCGACCGCGAAGTGCGCCGAATCGTTGAAGAATGCTTCGAACGCGCAAAGAAGCTGCTCCTCGAAAACCGCGACAAACTGGAACGACTCGCCTCCAGACTGATCGAGCTGGAGGTCATTGAGGGTCATCAATTAGAAGCAATTCTCAATGAGCCGGGTTAACCCGCTTTCACAACGCCGTCTGCTCTACATGGGCGAAATCTCAGAGCCACCCCCATGGCTGCCTTCCGCCGCCCTGTCAACTGTTCCGCCGATCATCGATAGTTCGCGAGTAGGCGCGTTCAGCCTCGAAAACCCTTCGGCCGAGGAGATCCGCCACCTCGAGCGCATCGCGCAGGAAACAAACGGCGTCGTGTCCGTCTTCAAGGCGGGCGACATTGATTTCTGCCTGTACATCGGGTCCCGCGAACAACTGTGCCGCAAAAGGCGCGATGGCGCGAAAAAACCGGCGCTGGAGTGCGAGGATTTCATCGCCGCCGTCGACCGGTACTCGGCCCGGCGCTTCACGCTGAAGCTTCGCAGCGGATCGCTTACCCTCGGCGAACGCACGACGGTCATGGGCATCATCAACGTCACGCCCGATTCCTTCTCCGACGGCGGGCGCTTTCACGACTTCGACGCGGCCGTCGCCCATGCCGAGAAGATGGTCGAGGAGGGCGCCGACATAATCGACATAGGCGGCGAATCCACCCGCCCCGGCTCCGATCCCGTTTCGCTCGACGAGGAATCCCGGCGCGTTTTGCCCGTAATAGAACATCTCGCAAAAAACCTGTCCGTGCCGATTTCAATCGACACCTGCAAGGCCGAAATCGCCCGTCGCGCACTCGATTCCGGCGCCGAGATAATCAACGATATCAGCGCGCTGCGGTTTGATGAAAAGATGATGGATGTCGCCCGTGAAAGCGGGTGCCCCGTCATACTCATGCACATGCTGCAGACACCCGGGGACATGCAGCAAGATCCCCGCTACGACGCCATGGTACCCGAAATAATCGCGTTCCTCAGGGAGAGGGTTCACCAGGTGGTCGCCGACGGAATCGAGTGGGAGCAGGTGGTGGTCGATCCCGGTCTTGGCTTCGGCAAGACAATCGACCACAATCTCGAAATTCTCCGCGATCTGGGCCGATTCCAGGCGCTCGGACGCCCCATCCTCGTGGGGCCCTCCAGAAAATCGACAATCGGGGCGGTTCTCGATGCGGAGGTCTACGACAGGGTGGAAGGCACCGCGGCGACGGTCGCCGTCGCCATAGCGAACGGCGCTCACATAGTCCGCGTTCACGACGTCAAAGAAATGGCTCGCGTTGCCAAAATGACCGACGCCATCATGGGCAGGAAGTGGAATCCAAGGCCGTAACTTTTGGGTGAGGAATACGATATGGGAAATCTTTTCGGAACCGATGGAATCCGCGGGGTCGCCAACGTGGAGCCGATGACCTGCGAGACTGCGCTCAAGCTGGGACGCGCCGCGGGACATTTTTTTCAGCGGGACGACCGTCGCCATCGGATCCTCATTGGAAAGGACACGCGCCTTTCGGGCTACATGATAGAAAGCGCGCTTGTCGCCGGCATCTGCTCGATGGGCGTGGATGCGCTCCTCGTCGGGCCGATGCCTACACCGGCCGTTGCGCTGATTACGCGCAGCCTGAGGGCTGACGCCGGCGTCGTCATCTCGGCCTCGCACAACCCTTATGAAGACAACGGCATCAAATTCTTCTCGCGCAACGGATTCAAACTGCCCGACGAGATCGAAACGCAAATAGAAAACCTCATCTCCTCGGGCGAGATCGATCACATCAGGCCGACCGCGCACAAGGTGGGCAAAGCGTTTCGCATCGATGACGCCGTGGGTCGATACATCGAGTTCGTGAAAACCTCGATACCCAGGGGGATGACCTTCGATAATTTGCGCGTCGTCGCTGACTGTGCAAAC
>CBFDAY010000165.1:0-6576 GCA_965602895.1 uncultured bacterium | reverse complement strand
GAGCGTATCCAACGCGAACTCGCAGCGCGAAAAGAGGAACCGCCTGCAGGCAAGTCGGCCGAGAAAGATTGAGCCGAACCGGATGTGCGGGAATCACTGAGAGGAACGCAGAGGCAGGGTTACCGTTTGCCCCGTCCGGGCGGATTCGTAGGCCGCAAAAACCAGTTCTATGTCCGCCCGTGCGTCACGGCCTTCAACATGCGGTCGTTTGCCGGTGCGGATGCACTCGACAAAATCCATGATCGACTCTTCGTAGACGCTGTATGCGCCGAACTCTTCTATGATGTCTATCTCTTTGCCTCTCGCAAGGGATCTCGCGAGTACCCCGTCCGGCACCTCGGCATTGAGCACCATTTTCATATAGAGTTTCGCGTCCGCAAAAAAGTCCTCATCCGGCGGAGTGTGGAACTCTTTGTTCTTGGAGCTGCAGACGACCAGGCCGCCCATCTCGAAAGGGCTGTGTCCGGGCAGCCGTTTATCCGGAGATTCCACGATGCTGCCCTCGGTCCCGTAAATAGCCATCATCGGCGCCTGCGGCGCGGAACGGATGTTCCAGCTTTCGATCAAGTTTGTGATTATACCGCTTTCATGCGTAAACGTCACGACGGATGTTTCGTCCACTTCCCACGTCTCGGCAGGACTCTGCGTGAGCGCGTAAACGCTCTTGACCGGCCCGCCAAGCTGATTGACCGTCGCCATCAGGTGCACCCCTCGGTCGAAGAGCACTCCCCCACCGCCGGTGGACTCGCGACGCCGCCAATCGTACGCCCGCATGTGCGCGGTGATCTCTACGGTGAATGACATCTCCTGGATCATGATCAGAAAAGGCCTGCCGATGTCGCCGCGCTCGACAATCTCGACGGCTCGCCTTATGGCCGGCTCAAAGCGAAAGTTCTCCGAGACTGCCAGCGCCCGCTCAGTCTTGTTCGCCGCCTCGATGATCGAGTCGGCCTCTGCGAGCGAGTTCGCCATGGGCTTTTCGAGGAGGACATGTTTGCCCGCATCGAAGGCCGCAAGCGTGAAGGCGGCGTGCAGATGATGAGGAAGGCAGAGATCAACGGCATCGATGCGTGGATCGGAAAGGGCGCGCTCGTAGTCGGCGAAAACGCCGGCGGCGCCGAACTCCTCCCCCGCCCATCGGGCAGTGTCCTCGTTTGAGTCGCAGACGTAAAGCTCGATATCCTCCCGGCGCTTAAGGCACGCCTGCGCGTGGATTCTTCCTATCATCCCGCACCCGACGAGGCACAGTTTTATTTTCTTTTTCGCCATTTGTGTTCTCCGAGATAAATCACCGGCAAGGCCCGGCCACGTCAGGATGTGAACTTCAGGCCCTCATCCAGTATCGCGAGGAAACTTTCGGGGGGGATGTAGTTTGCGGCGCTGTTGCCGGTCCCGAGCGCGAAGCCGCCGCCGGGAGCGCATGCGGAGATTATCTCGCGCACACGTTTCCTGATATCCTCGTCCGACCCGCGCGCCAGCAAATCCATGTCCACGCCGCCCAACACGGCGACGCGCTCCCCGTACATCTGCTTGGCCTGTTCGATCGGCGTGATCTGATCCTCGAATGAGTGCCTGGCATCGATCTTGACATCGGAAATGAAATCGTCCATGAGCTTCTCGATCTTGCCGCAGGCGTGCAGTATGAAAAGCTTGTCGTGCTCGTGGATGGACTCACCTATCTTTTTGTGCCAGGGTAGGACGAGGCCGCGAAAAAAATCGGGAGCCATCATCAGATCGTTCTTCGAGCCGATATCCTCGGCCAATACGACCGCTCCGACAGCGTCGATCGCCGAGATGCCGGCGACGGCCTGCAGCGTGATCTCACCGACGCGCTCGAAAATGTCGGCCACCAAGGACGGATCATCGTGCATGGCATAGCAAAGCGTTGTAATCCCCATCAGGCCGCGAACCGTCTCGAACGGGCCCGGCAGCGAGCCGATGATCTTCATGCCGTCAGGGAGGTTTTTGGCGACGAAGTCAAAGCGCGTATATTTCCGCTTTTTCTGGTCCGGCCAGGAGAAATTCTCAAAACTCTCTCTCGTGCCGATAGGGCCTTCCGTCTCGGACTGCCACGCGCGCATGCCTCGGCTGAGCGATGCAGTGTCATCGGCCGGCATAAAGTTGCCGGGGAACACGGGCATGGCCCATACGGTAACATAATCGTAACCGAGCCGATGCATGAGTTCGATATCCTGGCGGAGCTTTTTCTTTATCTGTTCCGGAGCGGTCTCGAACGGATTCGGCACCGGCTCGCCGAGCAAGGCCGACATGAGTTCGGGGTCGATTTGAATCTCGAAGAAGGGAGTGCGATCCGGTTCTGACTCGCGCAAAAGGACTTTTCGCAGTCGCGCGAAATCCGGGTCGGGCGTTGGAAAATCAGATAGCCGCATCTTTTGCGCCTCAAAATAAAGAGCTATGTGGCGGGGCCTTTCGAAAAGACATCACCGGAAGCGGTGTCTTGTCGCCGCTTCCGGTAGCGTCTCGTATCATTTCAAGGTCTACTTCTTTTTCTTCTTTGCAGTTTTCTTCTTCGTGGATTTCTTCGTTTTCGTCGCTTTCACTCTTTCAGGCCTCAACGACCTGACGGCTGCGCCCGCCTTCCACATTTCGGAATCTCTTATTTCAGCCAGCTCTTTTCCGAGCCGTTTCATGTAGTCCGGCCTGCTATTGGCCTTGAGCACTATTTCTGTCTCTTTGCCCGAGGCGACGCTCTTGTACAGCTTGTCGAACACGGGCGTGACGGCCTTGCGGAACTCATGCCGCCAATCGAGCGCGCCGCGCTGGGCGGTCGTGCTGCAATTGGCGTACATCCAATCCATCCCGTTTTCCGCAATCAGTGGGATGAGGCTCTGCGTGAATTCCTCGACGGTCTCGTTGAAAGCCTCGCTTGGGCTGTGGCCGTGCTTTCGCAGGCATTTGTATTGGGCCTCCATAACCCCTGCGATTGCTCCCATCAGCACACCGCGCTCGCCGGTCAGGTCGCTGTATACTTCCTTCTTGAATGTGGTCGGGAACAAATAGCCCGAGCCGATTGCGATACCCAGCGCCAGCGCGCGCTCCTCGGCGCGACCCGTGTAATCCCGGTGCACGGCGTAGCTGCTGTTGATGGCCTTGCCCTCCAGGAAATTGCGGCGGACCGACGTGCCCGATCCCTTGGGCGCGACCAGGATCACGTCGACGTTTCGGGGCGGCACAACGCCCGTCTGCTTCTTGTAGACTATGGAGAACCCGTGCGAAAAATAGAGCGCGTCACCCGCATTGAGGCACGGCTTGATATTGGGCCACTGAGCCGTCTGGCCGGCATCGGATATCAGGAACTGGACGACCGTGGCGCGTTCGGCCGCTTCCTCAAGAGAGAACAGCGTTTTGCCCGGAACCCATCCGTCGGCGATCGCCTTTTTCCAGTACACTTTATCGCCCGGCCATTGGCCGATAATGACACTAATCCCGTTGTCCCTCATGTTCAGAGCCTGCGCGGGCCCTTGAACGCCGTATCCGAGTATGGCTACAACCTCTTTTTTCAGCACCTTTTTGGCTTTGGAAAGCGGGAATTCTTTTTTATTGACAGCCTTTTCCCAGACATCTCCGAATTTCATCCGTGGCATATCGTTCTATCTCCTTCCCCTGGAAACGCCATCAAAGACGATTTCCCATCAAAATTGCAAAAAAGTATTATAGCCGATTTGGAGTTCGGCGTAAAGTCTAAATTGTCGTAAACCATAAAAAACCCGAAAAAAAGGGCTGCGCATCAAGCCTAAAAGGCGCCGCCGCGCACTACTCCGGATTCCCCATCAATTCGTTCCACAAATCGAGCGCGCGCGAGTCGATGATCTTGTTCCCGTCAATCAGATGCTTCAGCTTGCGCCTGAGGATGGCCCTCGTGAGTTCATTGAGCGTGACGCTTCCGCGGCTCCGCAATTCCTCCGCCCCCGGAAATTCGCGGCTGATTTCAATATAATCGGCGATGAAGACAACTTTCGCTATCTCGCACATTCCCGCGCACCCCGTGCTGTGGGCAACGATCGCCTGCAGCACCTCGGCGTCGTCGACGCCGAGTTCCTTTTGCGCGATCAAGGCGCCCAGCGGCCCGTGTAAAACGGCCGCCGGATAGGTGGCGACCTCGGCCGCCGACATTCCCATTTCAATGGCAAGGGCGGCCTGTCGCTCTTTGGAAAGCGCCTTTGCGACGTCGTGCAGGTAAGATGCTACGGCGGCCTTTTCGGGATCGAGGCCGAACTTGCGCGCCAGCTTTATCGCGGTCTCCGCGCAAGCGCGCGTATGCTCGAGCAGGCGTCCGTCCAGCTTGCGCTCGGCATATTGCCGGGCGGCGGTCGAATACTCGGAGGATGTCTGCATTGGTTTTTGCACAGGCTTTCTCAATTCGAATACAGACCGTGCTCGCGGATGTAGCACTCCACGCTTTTCGGCACGAGAAATCTTATCGGCTGCCCGTCATTCAGCCGCCTGCGAATCATCGTTGACGAAAGCTCAAGGGTGGGACACTTGCAGACCTCCGCTTTTCCCCGCAGCTTCGGCTCCATTTGGGAAAGGTCGAATCCCGGTCGCGGGGCGACAACTATCTTGGCCATCTCGATGACCGACTCGGGATCTTTCCATGTCGAGAAATCGATGGCCGAATCTGCGCCGACGATAAGATAAAATGCGGCTTCGGGATACATATGTTGCAACTGGTTCAGCGTCTCCGCGGTGTATGACGCTCCGCCGCGTTCTATCTCGATGAGTGAAGGATGAAAATCCGGCTCGTCCCCTATGGCCATTTCAACCATCTTGAGCCTGTGCTCCACCGAGGCCTCGGGCTTTTTCTTGTGGGGAGGATGGGCCGTGACGATGAACAGCACGATGTCGAGGTCGCATTGCCACAGCGCCTCCTGCGCTATCGCCAGATGGCCGATATGGATCGGATCGAAGCTCCCGCCGAATACGCCGATACGCCGCGATTTTTTCGGCGCCGGAGCATCTCCATCACGTTTTGCGACATTTTCTTTATCGCGTGTGTTCATGTCTCGAACGCTGTCCGGATGAAGGGGAAACAACCGGTTTTTTGCCGATGTGGATGCCTACGTCGGTTTCTCAAGATATTCGAGATAGTATTCGTAAGCCTGCCCGGGTTCGAGTTCACCCTCATCAATGGCCTTGTTCAGGCGGGCCATGTATTTGCCCACCTGCGGACCCGCATCAATCCCGAAGCGATCCATAATCGCGTTTCCCATTCCCTTGGGCAGAGGCGGCTGCCTGGAGTCTTCCTCAAGGAGCCGTTCGACGCGCCGCTGCAGCTTGTCCAGCCGCTCTAGACCCCGGCGCACGGTTTCGGGACGCATCGAGGTGATGTCGGCCCGCGAGAGGTTTATCAGGTCAAACACGTGTCCCCTCATGTTCTTGGTAAGTCGCCGCACGGCGGAGTCGTTCCAGTCGTCGTCATACATGTTGGGACGCATGTGATTGAAAATCAGTGTCGAGACCTTTTTCCGCTGTTCGTTGGAGAACCTGAGACGAAACATTATACTGCGAGCCAGCGTCTCTCCGACAACCTCATGGTGGTAGAAGTGGACCTTGCCGTCCTCGATCGATTTGGTATAAGGTTTCCCGATGTCGTGCAGCAGCAGCGCCCAGCGCACGTCTGTTTCCCTGACCGATGCCTTGAGCGCACGTTTTGTGTGCTCCCACACGTCCTTGTGATGATACTCGTCATCCTGCTTAAAGCCCTTCAGGACGGTCAGCTCAGGAATCATGAACGTGAGCAGATCGCTTTCCAGGAGGTACTGCAATCCCCTATCGACGTCGTCGCCCGTGAGGAGCTTGTCCATCTCCATCTTCCAACGCTCGCGAGAGACCGCCGTAATCAGAAAAGCCATTTTGCGGGCGGTCTTTGCGACATCGGGCGCGACGGTGTAACCGATCTGTGAAATAAAGCGCGCCGCCCGCAGCAGCCTGAGCGGGTCGTCGCTGAACGCCCTGGCGGCGTCGGCCGGAACCGAGATGAGTTTTTTCTCGATGTCGCCGCGGCCGTCATACGGATCGATCAAATCGCCCGACTTCGTCATCGCGATCGCGTTCATGCAGAAATCGCGCCGCTGGAGGTCTTCTTCGATTGTTCCGCCAAACTCGACTGCGGGATGCCTCGAGCGCGACCGATACTCCTCGCTGCGCCTGAACGTTGTTATGTCGATCTTCGTGTCCTTCAGCACGGCGCCCACCGTGCCGAAGGCAATTCCCAGAGGGATCGGTCGTATCCGCGCTTTTTTCAATATTTTTATGGTCTCCTCGGCCGAGGTCGGTGTGGCAAAATCGAAATCGTTAAGATTCTCGACTTGCCCGCGCAGTATCTCGCGCACCGTTCCCCCAACGAGGTATATCTGAACGCCCTCGCGCTCGAATATCTCGAAAATCTGCATGACGTGACGCGGAAGCCGACGATTTGTCTCAATTTTCATTGCCATTTTCAGTATACCCGGTCGGATTTCACAATATTCAATCATCTTAATAAACAGCGTCATGAAATGTCAAGCGACGCAAACGTGTGAACGCGCGGGAGGAAATACCGGCATCGCGCCTGTT
>CBFDAY010000164.1:0-6576 GCA_965602895.1 uncultured bacterium | reverse complement strand
GTCAGTATACAGCGAAGACCGATGGCAGGCGTCGCGCGGCCGAATCCGGCGCGTGGAAGAGGAAGAACCGGAGCTGTTCGTCGACAAAGTCCGCAACCTCTTCGGATTGTTCGATTGACGGCAGACGGTTGGCGAAACACAAACATGATTATCTCAAGACAGAAGCCGCTTGAAGAAATCAAAGACGCAGTTGAGCGATACCAGCGGCTGGCGATCATCGGGTGCGGCGGCTGTGCCGCAGTGTGCCAGACCGGCGGCACCAAGCAGGTCGAGCAGCTCGCGCAGTCGCTCGACGATAAAGACATCGTGTTCACATTTCAGATCGACGAGCCCTGCGACCAGCGAATATTCACGCGCGAGCTTCGCCGGATATCTGACAGACTCGACGGCGTCGACGCCCTGATCCTGCTGGCCTGCGGCTCGGGAGTGCAGGTTGCGGCCGCCGCGATCGACAAGCCGTGCATCGCGGGGCTGGACACGCTTTTCCCCGGCACGGTCGTTCACTCCAATCGGTACATGGAAATCTGCAGCGCATGCGGCGAGTGCATCCTGAACGAGACGGCCGGCATATGTCCGCGAACGCTGTGTCCCAAGGGTATCACCAACGGCCCGTGCTCGGAGAAGATCGACGAACGCTGCAGCGTCGACGCAGATTCGGAGTGCGTGTGGGTGACCATAACCAACCGCGCCGAATCATTGGGCCTTCCCGAAATCGAATTGGATTTTTCGCCGGTGGGTCCGACGACAAATGGCGCTCCGCGCAAGCTCGTAAAAGCGGCCGAAAAACAGCCGAAATGAAAAAAATACTGGAAATCCAAACCCCGCTTAATACAGAAATCGACGACTTCATCGCCCATCTTGCCCAAAGAGACGACACCGATACGATCATGCTGGAGGAAGGGGGCGGCCTAAGCGTTATCATCGTCGCTGAAAAACTCCGGCGAATTTGTGACAAGGAAATTATACTCAAAATCGCGTGCCGCGACCGCAATCGCATAGCGCTGCATTCGCAGATCATCACCGCCGGGGCCGCCGGATTCACAAAGCTTCTTCTCGTCGACGGGGTGCATCCGATCAGGACGACGTTCCCCGAGGCAAAACCCGTTTACGAGCTGGATTCGCTGGGACTCCTTCGCATGATCAAACAGGGTTCGCCCGGATTCGGCGACGGGATCGATTCGCTGCCGACCGGCGCTTATTGGACGATTGCAGCCTGCATCGGCGGCGCGACCCCGGCCGATATGGCACGGGCCAAAAAGTTCCTCGAGGCTGGAGCGGATATGCTTTTCACCCACTCACTGGATAGTCTGCCACGCCTGAAGCGGCTGACCGAGTATCCGATTATCCTCTCGATCACAGAGGGTGAGACCGCGGCGGACTTGGAGGAAAGCATCCAAAAAGCCGAGGCCGCCGGTGCGAGCGGGATAAACATAGAGGTTCGCGCACTCGAGAAGGCGTCTGATGGAGATATTGCTGCAAGATAAAGGCGAAGCGATCCTGGCTATGGGCAACGAGGCCATTGCCAGGGCGGGGATCGAAGCCGGCATCGGATATTTCTCGATGTACCCCGGCACCCCCGCAACCGAGATCGGGCAGACGTTTGACCGCCTCAAGGATCAATTGCCCGGCCTGTACGTGGAGTACAGCGCGAACGAGCATGTCTCGCTAAACGGCGCCATGGGGGCTTCGTGGGCCGGCGCAAGAGCAATGGTAGCCATGAAACACGTGGGAATGAACGTCGCGGCCGAGCCCGCGCATTTCCTCGGCTACACGGGCGTTGACGCGGGACTCGTGATCGTTATCGGAAGCGACCCCGGGGCGACAAGCTCGACCGGCGAGCAAGACGACCGCTGGTACTCGCTCCACACACACCTCCCCTTGCTCGAGCCCGGCACGATACAGGAGGCCAAGGATTTCACGCTCGACGCATTCAGGCTTTCGGAGAAATACAGTATTCCTTTCATTATCAACGCGCCCTCGCGTCTTTGCCACAACATAGGCGACCTGCGGCTGGGCGCAATCGAAAAGCGCAGGAGCAGGGGAGAGTTCAGGCCCAACTATCAGCGCTACTTCAATCTGTTCGGCCAGGCGGTGCAGAATCACCAGGCGTGTATCGACAGGGTCGCATCGCTTGCAGATTCGCCGGACGCGTCGAGATTCAACAAGATCGTTCCCGGCAAAGCTTCCTGGGGCGTCGTCACATCCGGCGTGAACTATCTGTACGTGATGGAGGCGCTGGAGATTCTGGAATTGTTCGACGTGCCGGTGTTCAAAATCGGCATGACCTATCCGTTCCCCAGCCGCCAACTGGGCGAGTTCGCGGGCGATCTTGAGAAAATCCTCGTCGCGGAAGACCTCGAAGGCTTTCTCGAATTCCAGCTCAAGCGACACGCATTCGACCTGAAACTGGGATGCGAGGTGGTCGGTAAGGAGCTGATCCCGCCTTCGGGTGAGACGAGTCCCGACATTGTGCTTGAGGCTCTGAGCCGCGTGTCCGGCAGGCCCATCCCGCAGTATATCCGGCAGGGCACGTCGATAGGCGATGATGTCGCCTCGAGCATTCCGGCCCGCGTGGCCACTTTTTGCATCGGCTGTCCGCACCGGGCCTCGGTTTTCGCCGTACTGTCGGCGACCGAGCGCAAGGCGATCATCGGCGGCGACATAGGCTGCTATACGATGGCTTCGCTGCCGCCTTTCAGGGCCGCCGAATGGTGCACATGTATGAACTGCGGGCTAAGCGCGGCGCAGGGAATCAGCCACGTGAGCGAGCGCAAAAATCCCATTGTCACTTTTGTGGGCGATTCCACGTTCTTTCACTCGGGCATCCAGAGCCTGCAAAACGCCGTCGCCAATAACGCCGACGCCCTGCTCGTGATTCTGGACAACAGGTGGGTCGCAATGACCGGGCACCAGAGGAGCCCTACTACTGCAACCGACGTTAAGGGGCAGCCGCTGGAGGCGATCGACCTGAAGGCCTTTCTGAAAAGCCTCGGAGCGCGCCGCGTGCGGGTCGTCGACGTATTCGATGTCGCACGGCTGAGGTCGGTGATCAGCGACGAGCTGAAGCGCGAAGGATTGCGGGTGGTGATCGCCCGCGGCGAATGCGCCCTCCAATTCCACCGCCGCGACCGCTACGTCGAGCCGCAGTTCGCCGACGCGTATTCCATCGTCAAGGAAAGGTGCCAGCGTTGCGGAGTATGCTACAAAGAGTTCGGATGTCCCGCGATAATGGAAACCGACGACGGCGAAGGCGAGTACTACTACATCGACGAGGAAGTCTGCGTGCGTTGCGGCGCGTGCAAGACTGTGTGTCCCAACTCCGCCATTGTTCACTCGCGCGTCCGTCCCCGCGAAAAGGAATGCCTGCTGCATACGGCCCGTGGGGGTGAGGGATAGTGCCGGTATACAACACGCTCATCTCAGGCATCGGCGGACAAGGCGCGATCACACTGGGGACCCTATTTAAAAAGGCCGCGCTCGTGGCCGACATCCACGTCAGCGGGTCCGAACGAAGGGGCGGAGCCCAGCGCGAGGGGCACGTGTCCACGATAATCAGATACCAGTGGAGCGAGAACGGCCTGGGACGGGACGAGCGGCGGGAAGTGTGCTCGCCGATGTTGCCGGCCGGCAGCGCGCACTTGCTTATCGGTCTGGAACCGCTTGAGGCCGCGCGAATGGCGCGGTATATGAACGAGGACACAATCGTAATCCTGAACTCGTTTCCTTTGCTGCCAATTCCCGTGAAGCTGGGCGAGGCCGAATATCCGCCGATCGAGGATATCGTCGAGATGCTGAACCGGCTTACAAAGCACATATATGTGTGGAACATCACCGAGATCGCACGCAAAAACTTCGGCCATTCGCACGCCATGAACGCCATCTGCCTCGGCATCGCCTCCAGACTTGCGCGCCTGCCCGTGTCGGAGGCGCATCTGCTGGCCGTCCTCAAAGAGGAAGGCCGTCCGCAAGAAATCGAATGTTTCCAATTCGGAATCGACCTGGCCGATGAAGCAAAGGGATAAAAACAAGGCCGTTCGGAGCCCCGAGGAAAAGCTTCTCGTAACGACCCAGCGAAAGCTGATAAAGCCTCGCCTCCAGAACAAACTCATATTGGCATTTGTGTTCACCGCCGTCCTTTCCATCGGCGTTTCCACGCTGCTGGTCATAAAAGTCACGAGCATCCTGACGGAAAATAAAATCGAAGAGACAATCCGCGAAGCCAATGCCTCGGTTCTCGCGGAGATAGATCGCTACGAGGAGCAGGCCCTTGTTTCTCTCAAAGAGACTCTCAAGAGACCGGGGTTCTCCGCCGAGGCGCTGAAGAACGAGAATGTGCCCCGCCTCTTTACGCCGCCGATATCTACGGGGAGCGAGGCGCCGATCGGGCTCTGGATTCCAAGCGGAAAGCCGATCCCGGGCAGCGGACCGCCGTCGGCGCCGACGCCGATTCCGCCCGCCGTTACGAAAACGATCATGCTGCCCGAGATAAACAACATTCAGACGCTGCTCGCCGGCGCCGCGATCCCTATCGCCGACGATGAGCGTCAATATGGAACCTTGCTCGTGGGGTTCGTCCTCGGCAAGAGCTTCGCGCAGGATCTCGAAATCATGACAGGGGTCGACATTCGAATCTTCAACGAGAAAAGTCCGGCCGCGCCGCCGAGCATCTTCTTCGAGGGCAGCAGCAGCGAGCTTTCGGAGGTCACCGTAAAGATGATAGGGCAAATAGCCACCATCATGCGCGAGCATCCGAAACTCAGGCTCATCCTGGAAGGTCATACCGACTCCACAGGGCCGGAAAAAGAGAACTACAAGCTTGGCCTGAAGCGCGCCGAAACCGTCAAGAAAGCGCTCGTCAAATCGGGCATACCATCCTCGCGCATTCGGACGACGAGTTTTGGAAAGACCCGCGCGATCGCACACGAGATCGACGAGGAAAGCAGGGCGTTGAACCGGCGCGTGGAGCTGGAGCTGAAATCGCACGAGCCGCATCAAGTGGGAGCCATCAAAGACCTGCCTATGACTTCGATGTTAAGAGAGAGCATCTTCACCCGCAAACAGCAGCATTACGAGCGCGACGCGTTGCTCAAGGGTGAGTCCTACCGGGCCGTCTATCAGCCGATGGTCGATTACAGGGGCAAGGTGCTTGGGTTGATCTTCGTTGGTATGCCCCGCAAATACACCTTCGCGGCCACCGTGAGGGCGTCGCATTTTTTCCCGATAATCCTCGCGGTGGGTTTTCTGCTTGCCGTCGTGGTCGGCTACACAATATCCCGCAGCATCTCGCGTCCGATCAGACATTTGTACAGGGGTGTCCTCGCGGTGGCCGACGGCGACCTCGAACAGCACTTCAAGGCGGAGACTAAAGACGAGATAGGTGACCTCGGCCGCGCATTCAATATCATGACACGCAAGCTGCGTCAGCTCAAGGAACTCGAGCAGGAGGTGCAGCGGCGCAACAGGCTTGCGGCCCTGGGCGAGCTGTCGGCGGGCGTCGCCCACGAGATACGCAATCCGCTGGGTGTCATCAAGAACTCGGCCGAGATGCTCCGCGACCGTATCCAGGACGATGCGAAGAGGCGCGAGCTCACGGGCTACATAGTCGAAGAGGTCGAACGACTTAACAAGGTCGTGACAAACTTCCTTCAATTCGCCAGACCGGCGGAGCCAAACATTGAAGTGGTAAACATCAACGACGTGGTTGAGCACACGATCTCTTTTCTCGAACCCGAAACGGAATCGGCCAATATATCCATCGAGAAGGTCCTGGCGTCCGACCTCTCCCCGGTGCTGGCGGATCCCGATCAGTGTCACCAGGTTTTCCTGAACCTGTGCATGAACGCTTTCCAGGCCATGAACGGCGCAGGCTCCGTAAGGATCGAAACGCGACCGGCGGCTAGGGAGTCCGACGGCGTCGGGCCCGCCTTGTCTTCGAACGGTTTTTCGCCGGATGTGGAATCAGGCGCCGACCCACCGAAGGCGATGGTGGAAGTCATGATCTCCGATACAGGCGAGGGGATACCGCCCGAGACGATTTCCAGAATATTCGATCCGTTCTTTTCAACAAAAGACGGAGGCGTGGGGTTGGGGCTTTCACTGGTGCATAAGATAATCGAAAACCACCACGGGCGAATACGCGTGTCGAGCGACATGGGCTCGGGAACCACCTTTGTGATATCCTTGCCGGCGGCAAACGAGCCCGGATCGGAGGTGTAGAGTTTATGTCCGCAAAAATACTCATCGTGGACGACGAGTCGAAAATGAGGCGCGTGCTCCAGCTCCTTTTCGAAGAAGACGGCTACACAGTCGCGCAGGCGGAAAACGGAGAAGAGGCGCTGGGGGAAATCAATGTCTTCCATCCCGACCTTGTGATATGCGACATCCGCATGCCGCGTCTGAACGGAATCGAGTTGCTGCGTCGAGCCAAGGACATCTCCGAAGACCTGCCCGTTATCATCATGACCGCGTACGGCGAAGTCAAGACCGCGGTGGAAGCCATGAAGCTTGGCGCGGAGAACTACATAACCAAGCCTTTGGACATGGAAGAGCTGCGGATACTGGTAGCGAGGGCCATCG
>CBFDAY010000163.1:0-6576 GCA_965602895.1 uncultured bacterium | reverse complement strand
ACACCCTGACGCTTCAGCTCGGCGCATAAGTTCAACGCGGGTTCGGCAGGGCCGGTAAGCTTTCGGTTGCTAAACAGATGTAATATCTTCATAGGCTTGTTCATCAAGCGGAAATTCCCGCCTGACGCGCGCGTCGATGCGCCGCGCATGTTCCATGCGCCGACGGCTGAGTCGATGAATGACGCGTATCAGAAATTTGTGAACCGGCGAAAGTGACAGTAGTCCGAAATATTCTTTATAGAACCTTATTCTGTCCGCCGTCGTGACGCAGGCGGGCAGACCATTGAGCTGCGCCAGGTTCTTTATCCGCCTCCGCAGAGACAGCCGAAGCGGAAACTGGATGCTATCGGTATCGACGCAGTAGAACCGAGGTCGCCCGTCATCGCGGCGGCCCACGAGCAGGTTCTTCGCCGACAAGTCCTTGTGATATATTTTCTTCGAATGAAATTCACGCAACGCCTGTGCGCCCGCCCGGATAAGCTCGCGCTTGCCGGCGGCCTCCTCCGGAGTCAAGCCGCCATTCATACGGAAATAGTTCCTCAACAGGTGAACGTTCAGCCGGGACGCCTCCGGGATTTCCTTCATAACAAGATAGCTCTTATGCAAAACGCCAAGCCTTCTTTGTTCGACCAGCGCGATGAACTCGGCGCATGGAACCCCAAGCCAAAGCAGCATGTGGCCGGCCTTCCATGCCCTCTTGCCGCGATGAGTGTAAAACAGGGTCTCAAGGAAGCGGATAACACCTGCATTTTCGAACTCCTTGACATAGACCTTCCCATCCGGCAATGAAAACATGGAGAGAGCGCTCTTGGAAGACTCCTTGATAATCCCCGTGTCGGCCCGGGCAAGAATCTCGTCGTGCCTGTTTATCATGTCCAATACCGCGTCGGCTCCGAACTCACGCCTGCGGTAAAACTTGTTCTTCCGCACTTTCTCCACCACGAACCTGCCACTCGTCTTCAGGCATCGCTTGGCGCGACTTTTCACTCTGCGCTTTTTAAGAGAGTCCGCGGCCGCGAGCAGCTTCGAAAGCATCGCCCGCGCCTCGGCCTCGCCTGCCTGGGGCTCGTAGGCCGCCAGAATCTCAAGCAATCGAGACTCTTCGAGAAATCCCCTCAAGGAGAAGATCATCTTCGCAAGGTCGGCCATCCGCCCGCGAGATGAGACGGCCGCGGGACCGGTTGCGGAATGCAGGTCAATAAGCCACAGCTTCGGCGGGGAGCCGTGCGAATCAACAAGCATGTTGGCCGAATGAAGATCGGGATGCCGAAATCCGGCGGAATGCATCCGCATGATCAGCGCGCCGAAAGCCTCGAGGAATCCGTCCTCACCGTCCGAGGGGCGCGAATCTCCATGATGATAGCTGCGATATAGATAGCCGCTCAGCTTGTCGCAATCGGGTAGCGCGCGCACGATCAGCACGCATCCGCTGACGAGCCCGAATGTGCGGCGCTCGCCCCATCCCAGCGGCTCGGCGACGGGGAGCCCGCTCGCAAACATCCGCTCTCCGACGTCAAACTCCGCCTTCGCCCGCGACGGCCGAAGCATCGTTTTGATCCGGTTTTTGAATTTCCCGTGTTTGTGAATCTTGACAAATATTCCGTGAGGCGGACTATCGGTGGAAACGATGAACGAGTCGCGGGTGTGTTTGCGCCCTACAACGCGCAAGTGGGGCGAGTCCTCGCCCGAAAGGACCAATGGGATGACCTTGTCCTTAATGATTTCGGCGAACTCGGGCTTGACCTTCCAGTGATAACCCGACAGCTCGAAGTCGACATAGTCTTCCATCGCCGGGTCAACTCTTCCCTCGCGAGCCGTGGGGTTGAGCGTGCCCGGCGACCGCACGGCCTTGCCGCTCGGCGGCCCCGGGTTTCCCCGCCGCCCTCCCGGCATCCATTTCCCACAACCGCGCATACTTCGTGAATACGTTGAACGCGGCCAGGGAACTCAATACCAGACCATGTTTGCCGTCGAGAAAGCCTCGGCGCAGCACATACGTTTTCAGAAACCTCATCCAGGGCCTGACGGCCAGGTTTACCCATGACGCCCGCCGACCGCCGGCCTTCAAGTCGTTCGCGGCCCACTTGGTATAACGATGAAATTTCTCGAAGTACTCGTCGAAGCTGTCATATGTATAATGGTAAAGAGGACCGTCGAGAAAACCGGTCTCTCCGTCGACCTCGATTCCGGGATGCACGCTCTTTTCCCTGTGCCGTCCGCGCTCTTTATTGAACAACCTGATTATATAATCCCTGTCCCAGCCGCTGTGCCTGATGTGTTTGCCCAAGAAAAAGCTCTCGCGTTTTACGTGGAAACCGTCGCAATTCCCCGGCTCTTCCAAAGCCTTCTGTATCGAGTCCCGGAGTCGCTCGCTCACGCGCTCGTCGGAATCAACCACCATGACCCACCTGTGGGAGGTCTGCGGCACGGCCCAATTGTTCTGTGTAGAGTAGTTCACATATTCGTGCTGCAAAACCTTGTCGGTATATTCGCGGCAGATCTCGGGCGTGCGGTCGGTGCTGTACGAATCCACGACGAAGATTTCGTCGGCCCACCTCACCGACTCAAGGCAGTCGCGAATGCGGTCCTCCACGTTGTATGTCGGGATAACGACTGAAAGAGGCTCACGCATATTATCGCCTGTTTGAATTCGAGATCTTCTCGATGATCTCCCTCGATGAATGGCTCTTCGGATCGCCCACGATGGCAATCTCGCCGCCAAATGAAAGGACTGTCTCACGCTCGGGCACGCTGTCGACGGTGTAGTCGGTCCCCTTTGCGTGAACGTGCGGCTTAACCCTGAGGAGCAGCGAATCCACCGTGGACTCTTCGAACAGGGTCACGATGTCGATCATCTCAAGGGATTCCAATATCTCCACGCGCTCCATTTCGGGCATCACCGGCCTGTTCAGCTTGTCCAGGCTCCTTATGGAGCTATCGCTGTTCACGGCTACAATGAGCACGTCACCGCATTCCTTTGCGCCATAAAGATAGCGGATATGGCCGACGTGGAGCACATCGAAGCATCCGTTGGCAAAAACGACCCGCTTCCCCTGCGCCTTGAGGTCCTCGGCCCTTTCGGCCAGCGCGTCGTGATCTCCAATAAACTTGCTCATACGCTCGCCCGGTCCCGCTCGCAGGTGCGCTCTATGAAATCAAGAATCTCGTCGCGCGTCGTTGTCGCCGTGCCGCTTTTCATGACGACAATGCCGGCGGCGAAGTTGGCGAGGTTGGCGGCCTGTAGAAATGCGCCTCCCGCCACGAGGCCGAGAGTCGCCACCGCTGCGACGGTGTCGCCCGCCCCCGAGACATCCACTATCTCATCGCCTCCGCAGATCGGAATCGTCTCCGGAGAAGCGCCTTTTTCAAAAAGAGACATCCCCAGGTTGCCGCGCGTCATGAGCACGGCGTCGTTCCCGGTATCCTGCAAAAGCCGCCGCCCCGCTTCGACCGCGTCCGCATCGGATTCGATCCCGACGCCGGAGGCCGCCTCGGCCTCGGATTCATTGGGCGTGGCCAAAGTCACTCCCTTCAATTCATTGAGGCGGTCGCGCGAGTCAACAATAACGATCTTGTCGCGGGCCAGTCGCCTCACCAGTTCAACGACCCGGGCGCCGACGACATCGTAGCCATAGTCCGAAACGATTATCGCATCGACCTCCGGCGCAACGGCCTCCAGACGCTTGCAGATCGACTTTTCGATCTCCGCAGTCGCCGGGCCCTCGGGCTCACGGTCGATGCGAATCACCTGCTGCTTTGTCGTGTGCAGGTCGCCGGCCATTATTCGAGTCTTCGTAGTCGTGTGGCGGGCGCCGTCAACGAGGATTCCGTCGGGATGCGCAGAGGGACCGCCGAAAAAGTCCCTGACCGCCCGCCCCGCAGCATCGTCGCCGACTACCCCGACCGGATAAACGGTCGCCCCCAGGGCCATCAGGTTGTGCGCCGTGTTGGCGGCGCTCCCGGGAACAAGTTTTTCTCGCTCGTGCCGGATGACTATTACGGGCGCCTCGCGCGAGAGCCTGTGGGGCTTCCCGAAAATGTATATGTCCGCGACGATGTCGCCGACGACTGCAATGCGGGCTTTGCCGAAATTATCAATAAGCTCGCGATATCCCCGGATTTCTATCATCAGGTCTTCTTGAATTTCTCGGCGTCCTTGAGAAACATGTCAATGCCCTTGTCGGTGAGGGGATGCCTTTCCATCTGATCGAGAACCTTCGGAGGAATCGTCAGGACGTGCGCCCCCATCAATCCCGACTGGATCACGTGTATCGGATTCCTTATGCTGGCGACAATGACTTCGGTGGTTATCGCGTCGTAGTTGTCGTAGATGCCGACGATCTGGGATACCAATTCCATCCCCTCGGAGCCTATGTCGTCGAGCCGGCCCACGAACGGGCTCACGTATGAAGCGCCGGCCTTGGCCGCCAATATTGCTTGCGTCGGGGAGAAAATGAGCGTGACGTTGCTCTTGATGCCTTCGTCGGCCAGTATCTTTACGGCCTTAAGGCCTTCCTTCATCATCGGGATCTTTATTACGATATTGTCGGCCCAAGAGGCGATCTCGCGGGCCTCTTTTACCATCCCGTCGCATTCGAGGCTGAGCACTTCGCCGTTGACAGGCTTGTCGACGACAAGCTCGCAGATTTCCCTGATGATTTTCTCCGGGTCGTCACCCTCCTTGGCGACCAGCGTCGGGTTGGTGGTCACGCCATCGACGATTCCGAGCGCCATCGCCTCTCTTATGGCCTGAACGTTGGCTGTATCGACAAAAATCTTCATCTCTCGATCTCCCCTACTCTCTCCAGAGCTGTGCGGAAAAGCTCCGCGACCAATTGTAGAAAAACTACGCTATGTTCCTCTCGCGGACCAGGTCCGCAATGGCAATCGCCTGCTCCAGCAATTCCTTCATCTTTTCAAGCGGAACCATGCTCGCGGCGTCGCACCTAGCGTCGAACGGCGATGGGTGGCACTCGATGAAAAGCGCGTTGCATCCGGCCGCCACGCCCGCGCGAACCAGATGCGGCACAAACTCGGGCCTGCCGCCCGCCGGGTCCTTGCTCGGGACCCCGTAGACGCGCACTATGTGCGTGGCGTCGAAGACGACCGGAAATCCGAGCGACTGCATGATCGGAATCGCGGTTATGTCGGCCACGAGATTGTTATAGCCGAAGCACGTGCCCCTCTCGGTCAGCAATATCCGCTTGTTGCCTGTGCTCAGGATTTTTTCGGTGGCGCTTGACATTCCGTCGGGCGCTATAAACTGGCCCTTTTTGATATTTACCGGCTTGCCCGCCGAGCCGACCTTGAGCAGCAGACTTGTTTGCTGGCACAGGTAGGCGGGAACCTGCAGCACATCGAGGACTTCCGCCGCCGGATCGACGTCTTCCATGCGGTGGACATCCGAGAGCACCGGCATATTGAACTCTTTCCTCACCTTCGCCAGCGTGGCGAGGCCTTCATTAAAACCCGGTCCGATATAGGATTTCTCGGAACCGCGATTGTCCTTCTCGTATGAGGCCTTGAAAATGACCGGCACTCCGAGCTGTTCCCCCAGCGAGGCCAGATGGCGTGCGATCTCAAAGGCCGTCGCCTCCTCTTCGAGAACGCATGGCCCGGCGATAAGCGCGAGCGGATGCCCATGGCCGATAATGATATTGTCGACTTTTACATTTTGCATTGCGATTTCAAACTCCGAGGGCGTCCGAGAGCTTCCACTTCAAACGCCATGCGGGCAGCATACGGCCCAGTCCCTCAGTCAATACCCTCACCGGCAGCGAGGATTCTTCCGCGTACGACCGCAGGAAACGCAGCAGGTCGGTTCGCGTTATCACCTCGCCTCGCCGATTCACCTTCCGGATCGATCGATAGAGCCGAAGAAGGTTCGAGCGCTTCCTGAAATCCGGCAGGGGATCGAATACCCTTGCCCGGTCGAGATCGAGCAGATACAGCGCCGGATCCGCCTTCTCACCCGACAGCAATATGTTTTTCAAATGCAGGTCGGCGTGCCATATGCCGGCGGCGTGCATTTTCGCGACCAATCGTCCCAGCAAAGAGATGACGCGCCTTTTCCTCGTCCGGACTTCGCGGTCGACGGGACGAACGAGCGCCGCCAGTTTGGCATCGAGATCGGCGCCCGGGCTGATCTCTCGCACCGCGAGCGCGCCCTTGTAGAAAAAAGGGCCGACCCGCCGAAAGATCGCGGCCATGACCTCGGGCGTCGGGACGCCGCGGGAACGGGCATACTCGGAGATTCTCAATTCTGCGAGCGGACGCGGGTTCTTGCCGCCCAAGTATAGCTCCTTCACGAAGCGTCCCAGGATGCCGCCCCGTACGCACCGCCGAACGAGCGCGCGCTCACCGGACCCTCCGGCCAGCGGAAGCGGCGTGAGCCTGCTGCGCCCGCGAGGGGACGAATCACCGCCGGTCGCTCCGATCTCCGGCAGTATGAAACCGTCGAAGCTCTGCGCATATCCCTCTTTGACCACGATGTTTAGCCCATCGATCGAGGTCATGCTGTAGCCCGCCGGCAAATCCAGATTCCCTCTCCTTACCCTTTCGCTTGCAGCCGTGACG
>CBFDAY010000162.1:0-6596 GCA_965602895.1 uncultured bacterium | reverse complement strand
GTCCGGTGATGTCGAGTATTTTCGCCACATCCAGCAGCTCGACAGTATCGCCGGTGGGCACTATGCCCGCCTGCTCGAAGGCCGCGTAGTACAAGTCGTGCCTGCCCGAGAGCGAACCCGTATGGGACTGCACCGCCCGCGAGGCCGCCTCTGATTTTCCCACCTTGAGCCCTACGATTGGCTTGCGTGGCGCCAGTCTCCTTGCCGCCTCCATAAGCGGCCGAGGTTTCTCTATTCCTTCGAGGTAGACGATAACGGTGCGCGTTTCCTCGTCATCGGCCAGGTAGTCGATCAGCTCGGGAAAGCCGAGGTTGCAGCGGTTGCCGAGGCCGACGACTTTGTTCATGCCCACGTTTTCATCGATCGCCTGGAACGCGACGAGGTGGCAGACGCCCCCGCTCTGGCCCAGCATGCTTATTGCGCCGGAACTGAGGTGACTGAACGTGGGGGTGAAAGAAGCGTTGAGCTTTACGGCCATGTTGACCATGCCGAATGTGTTGGGGCCGACTATCCTGATGCCCGCCTCGTTTGCGATGCCGGTGATCTCGGCCTGAAGCGCCGCGCCCTTTTCGTCCTCGATTTCCGTGAAACCGGCGGTGATGATTACCGCGCCCGCGACATTTTTCCGGGCGCAGGCCTTCAGGGTGTCGGGCACATATTGGGCGGGGACTACAATTATGACGAGGTCGACATCGCCGGGCACATCCGGGAGCGTCGGATAGGTCTTTAACCCGAGTATGGAATCCACCTTGTTGTTGATCGGATATATTTTTCCTTCGAATCCGATGTCGACCAGGCTCTCCACGCAGCGGCATCCCATTTTGAACGGGTTGTCCGAAGCGCCGACAATTGCGACGGATTCGGGATGAAAGACGCGATCCAGGGTGTCGGCGGAAATGCTCATGCGTGGGGTCTCCTCGATTCTTTTGTCACCTGAGGTTGCGGGGCGCTTCTCCGGATTCGGCATCCGGTCGGTGGCTATGGCTACCGGATTTCTTCCAGCACGGCTTGAGTGAATTCCATGGTTGTTGCGCTTCCGCCCTGGTCAGGCGTGAGGGTTTCGCCTTTCCGGTAGATTGAGGCGACAGCCTTCTCCAGGGCGCGGGCCTCGTTTTCCATTCCCAGATAATCAAGCATCATGACGGCCGAGAGTATCGTTGCCGTCGGGTTGGCGATACCCTTGCCCGCTATGTCGGGGGCCGATCCATGCACCGACTCGAAGTATGGCGTGCCGTCGCCGTAGCATCCGCTGGGAGCGATTCCGAGGCCGCCGACGAGTTCCGCGCCAAGGTCCGACAGGATGTCGCCGAACATGTTCGATGTCACGATGACGTCCATCTCGTGCGGAAACCTGACAAGCCGGCGCGCCGTGTCGTCGACATAGAAATGCTCGTACTCCAACTCCGGGTATTCCCTGATTATTTCTTCGACCCTCTGCTTGAACAGGCCGCAGGATTCCCTGAGCACATTCTGCTTTGTCACACACGTGAGCTTACCGGCGTGGCCTCTTTGCTTGCGCTTGCGCGCCAGCTCGCACGCGAACCTGGCGACCTTGTCGGATCCCTGCTTTGAGATGACACGGATCGCATACTTGCCTTCGCCCATATCCTCGAACGTCCGTCCCATGAAATCGCGGTAATCCGGCAGGGCATTCGCAAGGTCCGGCAGGTCGCCTTCCCGCCCGGGATACATTCCCTCCAGGTTTTCCCTTACGATGACGAAATCGATCCCGTCGGGGTTGCTGAGCGGAGAGTTCGAGCCGACGTAGTATTTGAGCGGGCGCACGTTTGCGTATGTTCTCAGGGCGAAGCGCAGGTATGCCCAAATTATGATGCTGACCTCGCCTGTCGCGCCGAACAATATGGCGTCGGCGTCGGCGCACATTTCCCTCGTTTCGTCCGGCAGGGCCGTGCCGAATTTCTCCACGACGCTCTCGCCGCATGGCGGTATCTGTAAGTCGAGGTCGAAGCCGGTCTGTCTGAGCAGGTGTACGGTCGCATCCGTCACCTCGGGGCCGATGCCGTCGCCACCCAGCACAATAATATTTTTGGCCATGGGCCTGGGCCTCCCGGAGGATTTTTCGGGGGATTGTAAACCAAGTGCGGCAGGTATCCTATCATGAGCGCATCCGCGCGGTCAAACAAACAGGCGCGCGAACCTTTTGATCGATTCGCGCGCCTGTCATGAGTTATGGAACTTCAGGGCATGCGGCTGCTTAGGTTCCCCTTTTTCCCCGCTGGGTGAGGCGCAAGGCGGCCCGCGTCAGCAATTTCTCAATGCGATTGTCGCCTGGTCTGAGTTTTGGGGATGCTTTCCCGTGACGCCGGCATAGAACGCGCGAATCTCCTTCATGTCGCTCTCGATGTCGCCTGACGGGATGACGGCCGGGCCTATGCCGCCCACCTTGCGGCGATAATCGAGAAACCCCAGCACAAGGGGCACGCGCGCGCCGTTGGCGATATGGTAGAAACCCGATCTCCAATGGCCGATCTTCGAGCGGGTTCCCTCGGGCGCCATCAGAATGATGAGCCTCTCGTGTTCGTTGAAGGTCTGAACCGTTTGCGCCACCAAACCGGTGGATTTGCTGCGGTTGACTGGGATGCCCCCCAGCCATCTGAAAAATGCGCCGAAAGGTCGGCGAAACAGGCTGTCTTTGCCCATCCAATATACCTTCATCCTGAATGCGAAAGCCATCATCAGCCCCGTCGGCAGCTCCCAGTTCGTCGTATGAGGCGCGGCGACTACAACATACTTGGAAAAGTCCGGCGGCCTACCTTCCATTTGCCATCCGAAGATTCTGAGGTAGACTCTGGCCCACCAGTACAACAGCGTGCTTAGAATCGGTGTATCGAAGATCGTGTGTTGCATTTTCCCCTCCCGGGTAAGGGTCGGAAATCCGCCTTCTCCTGCAACCGGGGATTAAGATGGGCAATATCTGTGCCATCGGCGGTCTGAAAAAATGTAATTCTCTAATGCATTGGCAATAAAGGCGATACAAAAAGACAGCGGCTCTTTTGGTTGCATCGGAAATGGCGACAGGCGGGCAAAACTGCAGCATAAATATTGCATGCTGCAATGCATCAATGACTGTTTGGGAAAGGCTTGGGGGCGGTCCAAAAGACAGGGCTCGATCCGGGATGAAGCGGCCAGAGGCACGTTTTGTGCCCCTGGCCAAGAAAGGTTTCGTGAGTTTTCCCGCTGATTGAAAGCCGGGCCGGCTATGTGGTTCGATACGGATAATAGCCGCGCGCGATGTCGAAGCGGCCCAGCTGCGCGCCGCCGAGCCAAAGCTGTATCTCTTTTACATCGCGCCAGTATTTTTCAACATGGTAGTCGCGTATGTACCCGTAGGAGCCCATCAGTTCCATTGCCTTGTTTGTTACCGAAATAGCCACCTCTGTTGCGTAGTTCTTACTCATACTCGCCTGGCAGAGCATGGCAGCGGAATGCGCGTGGCCGAACTCCTCGGGGTGGCTCATCATATAGGCGACCTGGAGATAGTGCGCCCGGGCGGTCTCGATCCCCGTAGCCATCTCGGCAAGCATGCCTGCGGCAATTGAATGATCCCGGACCGGTTTGCCGTCGGCCACGCGGTCGCCCGTGTATTTGAGCACCTCTTCGAAGGCGCCTCTCGCGCAGCCCACGGCAGAGGCCGCGCTCGCTACCCTGCCGACCGTGAGATTGGTCTTGAGCAGCTCCGCATCTCTGCCCGGCTCGCTCGCGCGGTACGACTTCGGCACTCGCACGTCGTCATAATAAATATCGGCGTTGCGGTCCGCCTGCATCCCCGCCTTCACTTCGAACTTGCCGAAGCTCAGGCCTTTCGCGTCGGCGGGCACATAGATGAGGGCTATGCCCTCGTCGCCCTTTTCGGGGTCGGTCGTGCAAACCGTGCAGTACAGCGACGCGACGCCGGCGCTGCTGGGGAATGTCTTGGCTCCGTTGATCACCCATTCGTCGCCGTCCAGAACGGCGCGCGTCTTTATCGTGCGGCCGTGCAGGGCGGGCAAATTCTCAATGTCACATCCGCCCGCCGGCTCCGTCATGGAAAAGCATCCCAGGCAGGGGGTCTTTTCCGCGGACATTGACGCGAAAAGGTCCAACACTTCCTTGTTTCCCGAAGAGGCAGCCGGCGCCAGGGCCCATCCGTTGACGGCCGCCACGACCGCGATACCGGCGTCGCCCCGCGACATCTCCTCCAGCACGACGCACGATGTTACGAGCGAAGGTCCGGCGGCATCTTCCCCGGCCGATTCGTCACGCGCCGCCACGCTGAACACTCCAAGGTTGGATAGTTTCCCGAGGATCTCATTTATGATCAGGTGCTCGGTGTCATCGTCGAGCTTGTCCCGGATGGGCATTATTTCCTTGTCGACGAATTGGCGGATCATCTGCAGGATCATTTTGTCCTGGTCGGTTACGATCAGCGAAAAATACTCCATGACATCTCCTCCTCTTTTTGTGCCATGCCAAATGAATTGAGCGATTGGTTGGGGTCTGTAAAGCGGATCGTCGCCAAAGGCTGGAATGCTTCATCGCTTCCGCCATAGGCTTGAAACCGGGGTGTGGCAACAAGCTCTTTCAGTCCCATCCGGCAGGGCCTCTTGTTTTGGTAAGTTCCGGGAGAGCTTTTTATTGAAATTGCGCCGCAATTATATCACAGCATGCGCGTATTTCCTAACCCCGCCCTCCTGTGCCCGCGCCCGGTTTGGCATTCCCCGTGCGCAAGTTATGAATATAACTCATTTTATAAATATAAGTCATCTTGGGCTTGACTTTCCATTGTCTAAAGGATAAAATGAACCTATGCTCTTGGTCGCGCTACTCCGTGGTCTTCCATGTGAGACGTCTTGATTGCGAATAATTCCCGTTGAGAAAAGGAGCACCGGGCTTACTCCCACCCCGTAGGCCCTTATTCGCGAAGAGGGAAGACCGGGAAGACGCCGGTTGTCTCCATCGGGAAACAGGGACTTTGAATCGTGAAGTGTAAGCTCAGACATTCTCCATAACCCGTGATGAATTCGAGAAGGGATGCTGCTATGGGAGCTTTCGAAGAGTTGGCCAAGGTTTCTGAAACGCGCTTGAATCCTTTTGTCAGCGATTGGAAAGATCAAGGGAAAAAGATGGTGGGCTATGTGTGCTCATACGTGCCTGAGGAGATCCTTTACGCAGCGGATATTCTGCCTTACAGGCTTACGGGCAAAGGAATCACCGACACTTCGCGGGCGGACGCTTATCTCTCGAGGGTAAACTGCACCTTCGCCCGCTGCTGCCTGGAGGTATGTTTCACCGGAGGGTTCGATTTTCTCGACGGCGCCGTCTTCATAAACGGCTGCGATCACATTCGCCGCACTTATGACAACTGGGAAGCACATGAAAGTGCCCTCTCCTTTATGTATATGCTCCCCGTTCCGCATGTGCTGGACGCAAGGGGACTGCAGTGGTATAAGGAGGAAGTCATAAAGCTCAAAGAAGCGGTCGAAGATCATTTCGGGGTTAAGGTAACGTCCGAAAGACTTACGGAGGCCGTGTCAACATATAACGACACAAGAAAGCTGCTTAGAAAGCTTTACGACGTGAGGACGAGCGATAACCCGCCGTTTAGCGGAGCCGAATCGCTTGCGATAGTATCGGCCAGCACCGTTATGCCGAAGGCGGAATTTAACGAACTGCTGAGCAAGCTCCTTGACGAGGCCGAAACGAGGGAGCGGGCCCCGAACGGCCGAGTTCGCCTGCTCGTTGCGGGCAGCCTGATGGATGATCCCGAGTTTCTTGAAAACGTCGAAGGATTGGGCGCTATTGTTGTCACGGATACGCTTTGCTTTGGAACGCGATATTTTTGGGACCTGACCGATGAGGCGGGTGATCCCTTTGACGCTCTTGCCGAGCGCTATTACAATCATGCGTCATGCCCACGGATGGCCGGACAGTACAAGAGAAGACTCGCCTTTTTGAAAGAACAGATCGAGCGGGCGAGAGTTGATGGAGTGATCTTGGAACAGATAAAGTTCTGCGATCTCCATGGAACGGACAACGCTCTCTTAAAGAGGGATCTTGAAAAATTAGGCATCCCCGTAATCGAACTGGAAAGACAGTACGGACCACTGGCCGATGCCGGTCGTGTCCGCACGCGGGTTCAGGCTTTTCTTGAGAGGGTCGGGAGATAAGAGATGACTACGGAACAACGCAATGCGCTAGAGCGGATGGTGGAAACCTTTGAACAGGGCTCCATGGTGCCGATGGATTTGGATCTCGACTCCCCCGAGATGAAGGCCATTCTCGATATGATGGACGAATCCAGAAGGAACACGTTTCTGGCAATGGCCAAGGACCCGGACATCAGGAAGATGTCCAATGTATTTAATAGTGGTCTGAGCAAGTACTGGCAAAGCGTGCTGGCGGCAAAGGATCAGGGGAAAAAGGTTGTGTTCGTACCCTTCAATTTCGCTCCCGAAATCTGTTTTGCCATGAACCTCATTCCCGTATGTGTTGAAGTCCTGAACACGATGGCGCTGATGCTGGAGGAAGGCCTGGATCAGTATCTGGACCTCTCAGTTGAACGCGGACTGCCCGACAGCATGTGTTCCGCGCAGAGG
>CBFDAY010000161.1:0-6608 GCA_965602895.1 uncultured bacterium | reverse complement strand
CGTCGGCGGGCCTGCCATAGAGAAGCACGGTGACCGTAAGGGAATCCAGGCGGCTTAGTATCGCGACATCGTTCAGTAGCTCTACGTAATGGGAAAGAATGGCATATTCTTTTTGCCCGATGGCGGGGAGATGGGCGGACGCTATTGTAACATCGGCCCTGTCCCCATCAACCTCTACCCTGTGAAATCTCTCATCCTTCATGCGGGTAACCCTCTGAAATGGAAGAAAACGCGCTTTTCCGCTCGCTCTCGCTCAGCAGCAGATCGCTCGAAGCCGAGGGAATGACGTACGTCGAAAAATCATCGCCAAGCGCGCCGGTCGCCATTCGATAGGCCGCATCGAAAGAAGAGGCCGCTCTCATTTTCATTTGCTCGATGTCCTTCGGCTCCAGTTCGGAAACCAGGACGACGTTCACCATTGCAGCCTTTTCAAATATGGCATAAGCCGTCTGGCCGTATACATGATAATCATTGAGCAGCTTTTTCTCAAATTCGGCCGCATCGGCGAACCGGAACCACTCGATGAAACCGGGATATCCAAGGCCGTCACCACATTCGGCAAGCACGATCATCCAGCCGCCCGGCCTGGTTACGGCAAAGGCGTTATGTATCGCCTTATGCGCTTGTATAAAGTTGATGTCCTTTGGGTGGCCTCCGCAACTGACGATCGTGAGGTCCGCCGGCGCGGGCACAGCAACACTGAGATTCTCCACGTAATATGCGCACGCAGCCTCGTGGGCCGTCCTGTAGTCGCCTGCGAATGCCGCGACAACTTGCTTTTCAGGGGTCACAATCGTGTTGAGCATGAAATTAGGTATCACCATTTCTGTGGCCTCGAGCATGTCCGCGTGCACGAGATTTCCCCCGAGGTGCGCGGTGCGAGCGCCCGGATTGCGGCCGGCGGCGGGCGGTGGATCGAAAACCAGGCGGTGGCTCTGCAGATTGGCCTGCAGCGAGCAAACGCCCGGCATTATGCTCTTTCGGCCGCCACCGAAGCCGGCGAAATAGTGCGGGCTCACCGCTCCCGTCAATACGATTTTATCCGCCTCGGCCACAGTCCGGTTGACTGCGACCTCCGTGCCGCGCGAGGTTTTGCCGTAATGGACGAGGTTGTCGCGGTCGCGCGCGTCGTGATCCACGGGGAGAACTCTATCAAACAGCTTGTCGCCCAGGAGCCTCCTGTGTTCTGTTTCAGTTTGCCGCCTATGGATGCCGAGCGCAATCACAATGTCGATGTCGCGGTCGGGAACTCCGGCCGAATTCAACTCATCGACGATGATCGGCAGGAAAACGTCGCTTCGCGTCTGACGCGTGATATCCGAGGCCACGATCGCGACCTTATCGCCGGGGGAAACGATGTCGCGCAGCGGGGGCGAGTCAATAGGATTATCGAGCGCCCGTACAATTAAATCGGCGGCATCATGCGTGTATTCAGCCGGGCAAACAGCCACAAGCACGGGCTCGCGTCCGCGATTGGCGCGGATTGCCAACTCGCCCTGTCCTTTTTTCAGCAGAAATGATCTCATCGATGCAAACGATATTTGTGGGAATTGTGCTACATCCTATTGCCGCCGACACTCTCAATTGCTGACCCACGATTATCAAATCAGCGAGCGCCAAATGTCCAGAACAAGATAGCAGACTATTAATCGCTAGTCAAAGCTTTTCTGCGCGCACGGAAGATGTTGACCATTTGGGTTCGAGCCTGTATGATATGGCAATTCGCGCGCAGTACGTCGTGCGCGACCGAAAGACCGCCCGAAGTTATTAGGCAGGAGATGATATGGGAAAAAACAAAGGAATCTTCTATGGCTGGTTCATTGTCGGAGCCAGTTTTATAGTTCTCTTTGCGATAAACGGCGCGATTATCAATACATTCGGTGTTTTTCTCAAGCCGGTGTCCGAAGGCATGGGGTGGAGCCGGACGACCTTCAGCTTCATCCTTGCAGTCGGCGCAATGGGAATGGCTATCGGATCGATTTTTGCGGGGAATTTAATCGACTCCTTCGGCGCGAGGAAAACCATGACGGCCGGCGGCGTGCTTTGTGGATTAGGACTGGCGTTGGCCGGAAGCGCAACAACAAAGATTCATTTCTATATATTGTTCACGATAGTTGGAGTCGGTCTGGCCCTGACAACCATGATTCCCGCCTCCATCGTTATCGCGAACTGGTTCGAGCGCAAGCGCGGCATGGCGATGGGGATGGCGTTCATGGGAACAAGTTTCGGCGGAACGGTGATGAATCCGGTCAATACATACCTCATTCAGACTTATGGCTGGCGCAGATCATATCTCATCCTTGGGATCGGCGACGCGGTGATTACGATCCCGCTGATCATTTTCATAATGAGGACGCGCCCCTCCGAAATGAACATGCTTCCCGACGGCGACGAGCCTTCGAAAGAAGCTCCGGAGATTATCTCGGGGGACACTCTGAATGAGGCCCTTCGGACGCGCGTCTTCTGGTTCATAGCGGCTAACATGTTCCTGACAAATTTCATGGCCAACGGCATCATCATGCACGGCATCCCTCACCTTACCGATATCGGTCACTCCGAGATGTTCGCCGCGGTTGTCACCGGGATATCGATGGGGTTCATGACGTTCGGCAAGGTGGGACTGGGTCTGTGCGCCGACCGATGGGGCGCGCGGCGGACGTTCGTGCTCAGTGCGCTCATGACTGCCGTGGGAATATGGATACTTCTAATTGCAGCGCCGCCCTGGGTCGCCATTGCTTACGCGTTTGTCTTCGGGTTTCCGCAGGGCGGGCCCCTTGCCCTTACTCCTATGGTAGCCGCTGACTGTCACGGTTTGTCCAATTTCGGCTCGATATTCGGTCTGATGACCTTCTTCTCAATTATGGGGGCCGGCATCGGCCCCGTTGTGATCGCCAAGATGTACGATACTTCCGGCTCGTACCATGACGCCTTCACTTTGCTTATCATATTGACACTCGTCAGCGCATTCTGCATTCATATGGCCAGGTCCGACATAAAACCGGGAGTTGAAGGCGTTCGGGCCGAAAATTCGGCCGCAGGCCGATAGTCCTTGCTATAATCGTTCCCTTATGACAATTTGTTATCGATGGCTGAGATTTGTGTGTTCGACCAGGCTGACACCGGGAGGAAGAGGCATGAGCGGGGCTAAAAGGGAGTGGGATGTAATAGTCGTAGGCGCCGGCCTCGGAGGACTGAGCTGCGCCGGCATGCTGGCGAAGAACGGCAAGCGAGTGCTGGTTCTGGAAAAGCACAATAAGGTCGGCGGCTATGCGCATCGGTTTACCCGGAAGGCGGGAAAGGACATCAAATACCATTTCGACGTCGCGCTCCATGTCACCGGCTCTCTGGGTGAAGGCGGCTTTTCGCGCCGCATCCTCGAAGATATAGGCGCGTGGGGCCGCTTCGAAGTCAAGCGCCTCGATGAGATGTTTCGTGCGAGTTTTCCCGATTTCGAGATCACGGTTCCCGCGGATAAAGAACTGTTTCGGATAAAGCTCGTCGAACAGTTCCCGCAGGAAGAGAGCGCCATCAATTCGCTTTTCGAGACAGTTGACAAGTTTGCCGATGAAGTGGCCGACCTTCAAAATGCGGCCGTTCCCGGCGGGCCGCCGCCGGCGGATTTTGCGGAAAAGTATCCCACGCTGTCGCAGTATATGACGGCGTCGCTTCATCAATTCGTGACGGATCACGTTTCCGATGAAAAGATCGCGGCAGTATTTTGCCAGCTTTGGCCCTACATAGGGCTTCCACCGAAGCGGGCGTCGGCTTTCCTATATATGCAGATGTGGCTCAGCTTCTTCAAGGGCGGGGCCTATTACATACAGGGCGGCGGCTACGCCCTCACCAAGGCGCTCGCCGATTGCGTCGAGGACCGCGGCGGCAAGGTCCTCACAAAGGCCGAGGTCGTGCGTATCCTCGTTGAAGAGGGGCGTTGCGTCGGTGTCGAGACCAAGAAGGGCGAGGAGTTCAGAGCGCCAGTCATCGTCAGCAACGCGCCCGCGCCGGTCACCTTCAGCAAATTGATAGACGCCTCCGTCGTCGATCCCTCGTATATGGAGCAAGTGCAAAACTCCGAGCTGTCGATTTCCATCATCCAGGCCTATATCGGTGTCAAGGGGACCCCCGAAGAGATCGGTTTCAAAGACCACGAGTATTTCGTGAACGCGGGGTATGACTACGAAGAATCGTTTGACCGTATGCTTGAAGGCGATTACTCGCATAGCTCGTGTGTCATGGCGAACAATACCTCGGTTAACCCCGGCGACACCCCGCCCGGCCGATCGATAATCGAGATCGCGATTCTCGGCAACGGCAAGCTTTGGTGCGGACTGGATAAGGACGATTACAAGAAGAAAAAGGCCGAGATGACCGAGCTGCTCATAGACCGCTTCTCGGAAATCATCCCCGATATCCGCGAGCGCATCGAGGTGATCGAGGTCGGCACGCCGCACACGATGGAGCGCTATACCGGCAACCCCTATGGCGCGGTATACGGCTATGCTTCAACTCCGACGGGGCATTCCATCTTCCGGCCGAGACCGGACACGCCGGTGCCGGGACTTTATCTTGCCGGCGCGTGGACTTTTCCCGGACCGGGATTCGGCGGCACACTGGCCGGCGGCGCGAACACGGCCAGGATTATACTCGGAAGGGAAGGGTAGCAGGGGGGCGCGGCGCGTTCCTGGGAGATTAATTCGGTTCTCTTTGGGCGCACGCCGTGCGCCCCTACAGAATCTGTATCCATTCGCAATCGCTTAGGGGAGACTATCCCGTCCCCTTATGCAAAAAAAGCTGCGGGCACAAGCCTCAAGGCGCGAGTTATCGGCTTGCGCCCGCATCTGATGTGTGAGAGCAAACGGTTTAGAACCTCCTTTTTTTGAACCCCATCCTTTGCAGTTTCTTCAGGGCCGCGCGTCGGCTGCGGGCCCGTATAAGCTCGACTTTGCGCACCATGGCGCTCTCGGGCTCGTGAATAAAGACCATGTATTCTTTCATCGCTCTGCCTCCTTTGTTGACTGCATTCGCTGAAATTGGCAAAATACGTGCCACCACATAGCTGCCACCTTTAAGTCTTTGTCTGCCAAAGCATTATGAGCAGTTATCGGGAATCGTCTCCGAGCAGGACAAACGCAAGGATAAGATATTTTTTCCGCTCATAAGGGAAAATGGTGCCCATGCGACAAAAAACAGTTTCCCTTTTCCACGCCCGCGTCGATTGTGATAGAATGGCGGCTGGGCTTCTGAATGAATGCAACTGGGTGCAATGATGGACACGGCCGATTCTTTGGCAGAGGAGGCGCATCATGGTTCGTTATGCGGCTTTGGTCACAGCAGTTCTGCTAATGATCGCGACCCCCGCGATCGCTGCTTCGGATAGCTCTTCCACCTTGGACGTCGACACGAAGCAATTAGTCGTCTTCAAGGACGGATATTGCATGTTCATCAAGAGTGCGAGCGGCAAAGCCGATGCGGCAGGAAGGGCGGTGCTGGAAGATGTTCCCGGCTCAATGGTGCTCGGGTCTTTCTGGATTATTCCTTCAAAAGGTCGGTTGGCGGGCACGACGGCGAAACAGAGGATCATTCCCGGACGCAATCGACAAGAGACCGAAAAGAGTTTGTTGCTGGATTTCGGCCCCGACATGGCCGGGCGCGACGTGGATGCGACAATGCTCTATTTCGCCCCCGGAATTCGCTGGATTCCGACCTACCGTCTCTCGCTCGGCCAGGACGGCAAGCTCGATATCGTAATGCAGGCGGAGATTCTCAATGAGGCGGAGGACCTCGATGCGGTCGCAACCGACCTTGTTGTGGGCGTGCCCAACTTCCGCTTCAAGGATGTGGTATCTCCAATGAGCCTGGAGGCGACGCTTCAAAACGCGCTCCGACAGGCTGCTCCTCAATTGATGAGCCAGACCATGTCGAACGTCTTGATGTCGCAGAGCCTGGGCGATGTGCGTGGGCGGGCCGAGGATACCTCTGCAACATCGGGACCAAGCGTACCTGCCTTGCCGTCCGAGCTGGCGGGCGGGGAATCTCAGGACCTGTTCCTGTACAGAATCCCGCAGCTTACTCTGCGACGGGGAGAGCGCGCGGCCATACCGCTGTTATCGGCGACGGTTCCATTTCGACATGTGTACACGTGGGACCTCCGCCTCGCGCATTCGGGCTTCGGGGCGATTCCGGGCGGGGGCAAGCATTCATCGCCGGTGAAATTGCTTAAAAACGAGGTATGGCACCAGGTTGAATCGACGAACAGTACGCAAGTGCCCTGGACGACAGGAGCAGCACTGATCATGGACGGTTGGCTGCCAGTCGCGCAGGAGCTGCTTACCTACACATCGATCGGCGCAAAAAATCTGCTGCCGCTCACAGTGGCGGTTGACATTCGCGGGGACTATGAGGAAAAGGAACTCGGGCGCGAGCTGAGGGCGATCCGCTTTGACGGGAACGACTACGTCCGCATCTCAAAACGCGGCACACTGCGAGTGACCAACTACAAGAAAGATTCGGCCGACCTGATGATAAGCTGTCAGCTCGGCGGCAACGCCGTGAAGGCGTCGGACGAGGGAAAGATAACGGTCGGCGACTTCGTAAGCGAGGACTGGCAA
>CBFDAY010000160.1:0-6619 GCA_965602895.1 uncultured bacterium | reverse complement strand
CCGCATTCTCTTTTGCCATTCCTGCATTCTCTTTTGCCATTCCCGCACCCTCTTTTGTCATTCCCGCACCCTCTTTTGTCATTCCCGCGAAGGCGGGAATCCATCGGCAACCGACCTCATAAGTTCCGCAGCGCCTCGACCGGCTGCAGGTTTGCCGCGCGTAGCGCGGGCAGCACTCCTGCGAACAGGCCGACAAGGACCATGACCAGGAAGCTGGCTCCCACTGTGAATGCCGAAATCTCAGGCGCCGCGAGGATTTTTGGCCTCGGCATGGCCGCGAAACCTATGGAAATGGCGCATCCGATCAGGATGCCTATGATTCCGCTAAGCCCGGTGATGGTCAGCGCTTCACCGAGGAACTGCGTGAGGATATGCCTGCGGGTTGCGCCTACGGCCTTTCGTATGCCGATTTCGCGGGTGCGCTCGGTCACGCTTATCAGCATAATGTTCATCACGCCGACACCGCCGACAAAGAGAGTTATCACGCCAACCATTGCAATGAACGCCGCGCTTGCGAGAGCCATGGTATCAAGAGCGCTGATGAAGGCGGCATGGTCGAAGACATCAATAGCTCCCGTGTCGTCCGGCGAAAAGCCGAGTTCCTTTGCCAAAGCCGTCCTGATCTCCTCGATGCAGGCCTTGCTTTTGTGAAATTCCTTCGGCTGGACATCAATTTCCTCGATGTTTCTTGACCCGCTAAGGTACTGCATGAAGGAGGTGATCGGGATGTAGGCCTTTTTGTCTGCGCGCCCGTTTATGTCAACAAGTTCATCCCCCTTTTTCTTCAGCACGCCTATGACCTTGAATGAAATACCGCGCACCTTGACCATATGCCCGACCGCTTGATAGCTGGATGGGAAAAGAGCGTCCTTCAAATCGGCGCCCAGCACGATTGCGCGCCTGCTGTTCTTAAGGTCGTCGGGTTGCAGGAAACGACCATGTTCGACACTCAGATTGAAGATATTGGGCGCATCCGCATTCACTCCGCAAATCCGGCCCATTTTCAATTCATTGCCGTACTTGATGATTGCGCGCCGCTGTTCTGCAGGAGAGACATATCGCGCGGAGGGACAATGGTCAAGGATAACGTCAACTTCCTTCAGCTCAAAATTTACCGGTCGCGCTCCCCTATGCCCGCTGGTCTCAGACAAGGCCTGTCGAGGCCAGATGATAATAATTCCGTCACCGGCGGCCCGTGTCTCAGTACGCATCACCTCGACGAATCCTTTTCCCCATCCCAGCAGAAAGACGACCGACGCGGTTCCCCAGATAACCCCTAGCATCGTCAGCGCCGAGCGCAGGCGATTCGAGGCGAGGCTTTTGATGGATTGGGAAAGGATGTTGCGCCAGAACATGCCGGGATCACCCTCTGTTTATATCCGAGGTCACGCGCCCGTCCCTGACGGCGATGGTCCTCTCGACCCTCTCGGCTACGGCCTCGTTGTGGGTGACGATGACCAGCGTGTTTCCCCCCTCGTGCAGCCGCTTGAACAGCGCGAGGATTTCCTCCTCGGACTTGCTGTCGAGGTTGCCGGTCGGCTCGTCGGCCAGTATCAAGGAGGGCTTGCTCACGAGCGCCCGCGCTACGGCCACGCGCTGCACCTGCCCGCCGGAGAGCGCGCTCGGCCTGTGGCGCATGCGGTCGCCGAGGCCGACCGACTCCAGTGCCTCGGCCGCGCGACGCGTCCTTTCGCGTGCGAAAACGCCGGCGTATATGAGGGGAAGCTCGACGTTCTGCAGGGCGGTCAGGCGCGGAAGCAGGTTGAACGTCTGGAATACGAAGCCGATCTTTTTCCCTCGAAACTCTGCGAGTGCGTCCTCGTCGAATTCGCTAACGTCGCGCCCCTCGAACAGATACTCGCCCGAGGTCGGCCGTGAGAGACACCCCAGAATGTCCATCAGGGTCGTTTTGCCCGAGCCCGACGGCCCGATGATCGACACGAATTCCCCCCTTTTTATGTCGATGGAGATACCCCCGAGCGCGCGCACCCTAACCTGCGAGGAGTTGTATTCCTTCGTGATGTCTCTGGTTGAAATGAGGCTTGGCTCCATTTCGCCGCTCCCCTCCACTTGTCTGCGTGTTATCTGGCCGAGACGATCACGGTGTCGCCCTCTTCGAGGCCGGCGAGCGCTTCGCTGTAATCCGTACCGCTGATACCGAGCGTCACATCGACCGAGCGCCTGCCCGTCGGCTGCTCCGGGTCGGGGACCTCGACGAAGCTCCGGTTTCGTTTATAGCGGATGGCGTTCTGCGGCAGCAGGATTGCGTTCTCGTGCTTTGCAACGATGATCTCGGCGTCGGCCGTCATGTTTGTCCTGAGCGGGACGTCCGTCTCCTCGATGGTGATCTCCACCTCGAAGTTCATGATCTTGTCTTTCTCGACACCGAGCGGCGAGATCTTCTTTACCGTTCCGTGGAACTTTTTTTCCGGATAAGATTCGACGGTGATCCGAGCGGGCATGCCTTCGCTAACAAGCCCGATGTCGCTCTCATCGACGTCGCCGACCATGTGGATCTCGCGCATGTCGCCGAGCGTCATGAGCAGGGTGCCCATGGTGGAGACCACCGACGCGACGGCCGAGCCGACGTCGACGTTGCGGCTCAGGACTATGCCGTCCATCGGCGAGACTATGGTGGCGTAACTCAGCTCGTTCTCCGCGCGTTCGAGCGCAGCCGCCGAGGCCGAAAGTTCGGCCTTGGCCATCGAGACGACCGCCTGCCGCGCGCGATACGCCTGCTCGGCCATCGCGAGCGCGGTCTCCGCGTCTTCCATCTGTTCGTCCGATACCAGCCCCTTGGCCAGAAGCCGCCGCATGCGCTCGTGCTTTTTCCGGGCCGATTCCATCTCGACCGCCGAGGCCTCGATCCGGGCCTGCTCGTACCCGGCCTCTGCCTTTTCGATGGCGGCTCGCGCCTCACTGACTCTCGTGACCAGGATGTCCTTATCGAGTTGCATCACCGCCTGCCCCCTGGCGACGGCGTCGCCCTCGTCCACGGCGATCGACTCGATGATGCCATTGACTTTCGACCGTATTTCGACTTTTGAATACGGCTCAATCTTGCCGGTCGCGATGACCCTGTGCTCGATGTCGCCGCGGGAGATGCCGGCCGTCTCGAAATCCGTCTGCCCGGCGTTGGCCCCGCTGCATCGGTGTCCCGTCAGGCAGACGAGGACAAGAGTGCCCGCAAGCAGAAGGTTCCACGGGGGCGGAAACCTCTTTCGGCGATCCGAATGCGCCGAAGCCAAGCCGTCGGATTGATTTGAAAGTGGCATTTTCCGCCCCCTTTCGCACGAGCTTATGGAACCTTTTGGATGACCTCGGTCGAGGTCCGTGGCCGCCTGGTTGATTTCCTGTCTTTTTCCCCTGCCGCAGAGCATAAACGTCTCCCTTATTGTCAAACATGGGATGTTTCTCGAACTCTCAGGAGGTTTACGACCCGGATTCCACGGACTCCGGGTCGCCGGAAGCCGCAGTTAGGAGCCTTCGTTCAGCCTTCGTTCCCAATCGTATTCACGCGCCGTCACGACGCCCTCCATGCGTTGCACGCGTCGGTCGAGGTTGCCGAATGTGCGCTTCAGGCGATGCAGCGCGAGGCTGCGCGAGGAAGTGTAGGAGTTGTAGAATTCCTGCGCCTCTTCGGTTTCAAGCGGCAGGACGGGCTCGGGCTTCATGACGAGCGCCGCCACCAGGTATATGACGACTATCGGCCAGATTCCGGTGAAGAGCAAGATGGCGACCGCGATTATCCGCACCCAGAGCACCTTGAGGTTCAGGTAATCCGCCAGGCCCTTGCAGACGCCGAATATCATGCCGTCGCGGGATCGATAGAGCCTTCCGCGCCGCGTTCCAGTCAGCCGTGTCATTTGTCATCTTCCTTTCTTTCCCTTGATTCTTTCACTTCACGATCGAAGAGGATCGTCTCAAGGGCTTCGACTCTTTCATCCATCCGCGAAAGCCCCTGGTGAATCTCTTGAATGAGCCTTGTTTCTTCCGCGTTGAGCTGCTCGCTCTGGCGAATCGAGCCACCCCTTTTTGTCTTTCCCTGCAACAGCACGAACCCGAAGATGATCGCGAAGATCGCTACGATCGAGCCAAATACGATTCCTACAATCAGTACCGCTATCATCGGATGAACTCCCGGTCGGTTAGGCGGGGATTCTTTGGAGAACCCCCAACAGGCCCCTGTGGAATACTCCGCTGCGTCTGTTTAGGACTCCGGTTTTTTGGACGCCCGCGGAATCCGGCTGCTCCTCCTCGATGTGCGAGGGAGCGTCCTTCTTCTCTATTTTCGGTGATATTACATCTTTTCGCAAGTTTTTTATGATTTCATCCAAATCCCTGCGCTGGCCTGAGTCAAGATTGACCGGATTCATTGGTTTGCTTTTGTGTTTCATTTTTCCGTCCCCGATGGCTTGTTTCGAGTTCATTTTACCGTATTCCCTCTTGGCGCCGCGGATCAATGCCCGCCGGCTTCCTGCGAAGATCAGGCCGACGGCTTGTCCTCGACCTTCTTCGCCGAATCCTTCAAGGCCTGTAGCTCTTTTTCGAGTTCTTCGTCGGTCTCCAGCGCCGCGATCTCCTCTTCGAGGCTCGGCTTGCGTCCGTAGTTGACGAGGTCGGCCTCGACCTCCATGCGCTCGATGCGGTTCTCGAACTGCTCGAAGCGCAGGATAGCGTCCGACGTCTCGAAGCGCCGGATGTCCATCTCGGCTCGCTTTTTGTTCTGCGCGTGCGCGTGGCGCTGCACCAGGATGCGCTGCTTCTCGCGCGCGGCGCCGAGCTTGGTCTCGAGCTGCACGATGTCGGCCTGATACTGCTCGATCAGCACGTCGCACTGCGACGACTCGCCGTCGAGCGTCTCGGCCCGCTCCTGGTAGCGGCGCTTTTCCATCAGGGCCTCGCGTGCGAGATTCTCGCGCCCCCTGCTGACGGCCAGCTCGGCGCGCTCCTCCCACAGCTCGGCGCGCGTCAGCGTTTCCTCGCGTGCGCGCTGCACCTTCTTTTTCATCGCCATAGCGTCGGCGCACGAGGCCCGGATCTCCACGAGCGTGTCTTCCATCTCCTGGATCATGAGCCGAATCAGCTTTTCCGGGTCCTCGGCCTTGTCCAGCATGGCGTTGATATTCGAGTTGACGATGTCGCGAAACCTGGTAAATACTCCCATTGTGTTACCTCCAATTCTCGGCTTATTGCTTCGGCTCCATCTTGCTAGAGCACGGAGCATGCCAAAATGAGGGAAAGCCTGTAAGTCTGTGCACATAAGGAGCTTGTGCTCTTGACAAGAGATATGAGTATGTGGTATAATATGCTAATAACTGGTATAAAATAATATTAGGTGGCAAATATAGCTATGGAAGATATGGCCCGAACAGCAGCGGATAGCGCTCCGGCGCTCTCTCGTGTGCCAACCACGGAGGCGCTGGGAGAGTCCGAAGTGTTCCTCGAATTCAGGGAACGGCTTTCACGCGTCGCGCAGGTGGACAGGCCGGTTCTGCTTATCGGCGAGCGGGGAACCGGCAAGGAGCTGGCCGTATCCAAGCTGCATTATCTCTCGCCGCGCTGGCAGGGGCCGCTGGTGGCGCTCAACTGCGCGGCGCTCACGCCCACGCTCATCGAATCAGAGCTTTTCGGACACGAAAAAGGCGCGTTCACCGGCGCGATCCAGCGTCGCAAGGGCAGGTTCGAGACCGCCTCCGAAGGCACGCTTTTCCTCGACGAGATCGGCGCCATCCCCGTCGAGGTACAGGAAAAGATACTGCGCGTGGTCGAATACGGCATATTCGAGCAGGTGGGCAGCTCCGAGCCGATCCGGGCCGACGCGCGCATCATCGGCGCGACCAACGCCGATCTGCCCGCGATAACAGCGGAGGGACAATTCAAAAACGATCTGCTCGACCGGCTGTCCTTCGAGGTCCTCTTTCTGCCGCCGCTACGGGAGCGCAAGGGGGACATCCTGCTCCTGGCGAACCACTTCGCCGCGCGGATGGCGTTTGAGCTGGGACGCGAAGAGGTGCCCGAGTTCAGCGAAGAGGCCACCGAGACGCTCGAAGGCTACACGTGGCCGGGCAACGTGCGCGAGCTGAAAAACGTGGTGGAACGGGCGGTGTATCGAGGCGATTCCGCGCTGATAAGCGAAATCGTCTTCGACCCTTTCCGTTCGCCTTATCGAAAAGGCCTCACGGCGGAAGCGGCAAAGCCGACGGAGCATGAGCCTCCGGCGGAACCCGTCGCGCCGGACTTGCCCATAGATAAGCCTTTCGGCGAGGCCGTGCGCGACTTCGAGATCCGGCTGCTCAGAAGCGCCCTCAAAGAGGCCCGTTTTAACCAGCGACAGGCCGCCCGCACCCTCGGGCTCACGTATCACCAGTTCCGGGGGCTGTATCGGAAATATGGGGACGAGTTATAGATTTGCGGAATTTCGACGTGGTGCTCATTTCTCACTGGCGGATCTGCTTTTCGTAGTTTTCTATCCACAGATTTCGCAGATTTTCATTGATTGTTTCTTTCCCCATAAATCTGCGTGAATCTGAGAAATCCCCGTTCAAGCCGGGGACGGCGCCTGTGGATCGATGTTTTTTAACCTGCTCAAGGGGACAGTCCCGAATCTACGGCCTTC
>CBFDAY010000159.1:0-6658 GCA_965602895.1 uncultured bacterium | reverse complement strand
GCAGGCTGTTTCGCAAGCATTTTCGCCGCTGGCGCGGCCGGCATGCTTGTCACACTCTGTCTTATGGCGGTGTCTGGAATATATTTTATGACGATGACGACGGCCAGCGTCGCGGCCGCGACCGTCGCCAGCGCCGGCTTCCAGCTCCAAAAGCTCAGCGTGGCCCGATTTGCCTTTTGGCGCTCTATATCCTCTGCGGCCATGGCGGCGATCTTCGCGCTGAGGCCCGGGGGCGGCTCTTCCATGCTCAGCCGCGCGAAAGTCGAGGCGGTAGCCTTGTGCGTCTCAAGCTCCTCGGAGCATTTTGGGCATTGCTGTAGATGCCGCAAAAGGATCCTTTCCGTGCGCGGCTTGAGGTCGCCATAGAGGTGGTCCAGAATCAGCGACTGTGCCTTGTTGCAATTCATGTTACGTGGTCACCTCCTCGACGATGTTTTCGGCGACGAGCATCGATCGCAGGCTCCTCAGGGCGTATCGCATCCTGCTTTTCACCGTACTTTCGGTCGCTCCGGTCACGCGCGCTATCTCGCGGAAAGGAAGATTCTGGTATTGTCGCAGAACGAAGACTTCTCTCTGCTCCGGGCTGAGGCGCTCGATGCATTTCTTCAAGACTTCCTGAAATTGTCTGCGCTCGAACTCGACGTCGGGCCCCGGGTTAGGGCTCGGGATAGCATCCTGCAAAGCCAGGCCCGTGTCGCCGTTCTGCCCCCTCGGTTCGGAGAGGGATTCGGTCTTTCTGTAGCTTTCACGCCGCAGCGCGTCGACACATGTGTTGTGCGCGATTCGATAGAGCCAGGTCGTAAATTTGGCGGTCCTTTTATATCGGCTCCCTGCCTTCATCACGCGGATGAACACCTCCTGAAACGTGTCCTCGGCGAGTTCACGGTTTTTCAGCGTGCGACAAAGATATCCGAAGAGAGGCCGGCGATGTCGCTCGAGGAGGCGCTCGAAGGCCTCGGCGTCGCCCCTGGCATATCTCAGCATTAGGGCCTCATCGGATATGCTACGGTCCAAAACGGCGTTCCCCTTCTTCGAACAATCGCTCGTCTTTCCCAATATTATAAACGAACGGGACCCGAAAAAGATCTACGGCTCAGGGCCAGAGGATCGATTCCATCTTCTCTATCAGCGGTAGCAGCGATTGGCTGTCGAGCGCGCAGGCCGGCACGCCTTCATATCTGTGCTCGAGGTTGGCCGTGGTCTCGGCCGGGATTTTGTCTGCCTTGTTAAGCACCAGCAGGAATGGTTTGCCGTTGAGGCCGAGTTCGGAAAGAGTCTTCCGGACGATTGCAATGTGGCCGTCAAGATAAGGACTGCTTGCGTCGGCCACGTGGAGGAGCAGGTCGGCGTCTTCGAGTTCCTCGAGCGTGGCCTTGAAAGCGGCCATCAGTTCGGGGGGCAGCTCCCGGATGAACCCGACGGTGTCGGTGATTATGACCTCTCTCTCGCGCGGGAAACGCAGCCTGCGGCTCGATGTGTCGAGTGTGGCAAACAGCTTGTCTTCGGTGGTGACGTGGCTGTTGGTGAGAGAGTTGAGAAGCGTCGATTTGCCCGCGTTTGTGTATCCCACGATCGAGATTATCGGCAGACCCTCCTTCTGGCGGCGGTTGCGCCGGAGTCTGCGGCTCTTGGCCGAGGTTTTCAGCAGCTTTTCGAGGTGGATGATCCTGTCGCGCGCCCGGCGGCGGTTTATCTCGAGCTTCGTTTCGCCCGGTCCCCGGCCGCCGATGCCTCCGGTCAAACGCGACATTGCAGTGTTCTTCGTCACCAGCCTTGGAAGCAGGTATTTGAGCTGCGCAAGCTCGACCTGGATCTTGCCGTCGGTGCTGTTGGCATGCTGGGCGAAGATGTCGAGTATCAACTGCGTCCGATCGAGCACCTTTAGCTCCGTCATGTCGGTGACAGCGCGAAGCTGCGAAGGATTGAGGTTCCGGTCGAATATCAGGATGTCGACCCCGAGCTGCATCGAGCGTAGAACCAAATCCTTCATCTTGCCTTTTCCCATGAGGAAGCGTGGGTCGGGCCGATGTCGGCGCTGGATGACCGTGTCGACGACGTTGAGACCCGATGTCGAGGCCAACTCCCCAAGTTCGTCGAGGGATTCCTCGGCCTCGTGAATAGCGGCAGTGGCGACGCTCACGAGTATCGCGTTGTTCCCCTTCGCCTTATGGGCGCGTCCGGGCCTACCCCGGGCGATCTCCTCTTCGAGCGAGCCGATCATCTCGGTGAAGTCCGTATCCAACCGGGCCGGCGGACACGGTTCCATCAAACGCCATGTATCGCCGCGCGGATTGAATGGCAGAAGGTGCGCCGCATAAGCCAGGCCGGGCAATCCATCGGAATCGGTTGCTACGGCGACAACCATGTCGAGTTTCAGCAGCGCGAGGTCGGTGAGGTCGTCTTCGGTCAGGGGCTCATTGTCGAGATGAGTATGTACCAGCCTGAGTCCGCGCAGCCTGCGGCCCGCAGCCGGATAGTCCTTTTCGAGGTCGGGCAGGAACACGGATCTCGCGTCTCCCACGATGACGCAGGCTATCCGGCCCCTTCGGTCTATCAGGATGCCGATTTGTCGTCTGATTTCGTGCGAAAGCTCGGTCAAGTTGCGCGCCAGCTCGTGGGAGATAATTTTCTCAGGGGCGATCTTTCGGCGGTAAATACGTTCTAACCTTTTGATCTGATTAGCCTTAAGACCGAGCGTCGATCCATGAAGCTTGCTTATGTAACCCGCCTCCTTAACGCACGTTTAGGGCGAAATCCCCCGAGTCACCCAATATTATGGAGCATGCAATCGGGACCGATTTCGAGGCCGTTGTATTCCGTCTGTCGGTCGTGGATCATCGGTTCCCAAACAAATTGTCCCACGCGTCTTTGCTTTCTTGCCGGGCGTCAGCATGGTTTTCCGGCTTTCTGTCTTCGGCGAAATCGAACTCGTCGCAGAAGTTGGCTTTTTCCTTGTCGAGCACCCCCTCGACGGTGGGGCTCATGCAGTCGTTCGGCTTGCCCGGGACATAGAGCTTGCAGTTAAGGCAGCAATGCAGGTCATAGCCGCATCTGGCGCAGGTTTCGGTCCGACCCGGGAAACGCTGTTCAGATATCCATGCCTCACCACACCGATGGCAGAGTTTCACGATGTCGCAATATCTCCGGTTTAGGCGCGAGGATCAAATCAGCCGACCTCCTTTATTATAATTTCTCATGCGTTGTTTGTCCATTTTCGGCGGTTTTGGGTATGGGAGGAATGGACGTCGGGGAGGGACTGAGCCGCGGGGGCGCCGAAAGGCCGGCTGTGCCGGTGGTCAACCCGAGGCGTTCATGCGAACTGCTACGAATGTGAGGTCATCATGTTGGGGTCTTCCGGCAGTGAACGCCGTCAATTCGCTCAACACCGCACCGGCGAGTCTAGGAATGGAGGTCGGAGTCCTCCGGAGCAGGCTTTCGAGGCGGGCGCGGGAGAATTCTTCCCGACCGGGCCCCTTTGCCTCTACGACGCCGTCCGTATAAAAGAAGGCCAACCCTCCGGGTTGAAGAGGAATCTCCGTCGTTTCAAACGTAGCGTCCTTCATAATACCCAATGGAATGCCCCGCGAAAGATCCACGCTTTCGGGGCCGCAGGCGGTCGTATCGCTGAGGAACGGACAGGGATGCCCCGCATTGGACAACTGCAACACTCGGCGGCCGAAGTCGAAAATGGCATAAATAGCCGTGACATGCATGCCGCGCGCGCTGTTCAGCGCAAGGTCGTTGTTGAGTTCTTCAAGGACGGCCCCGGGCGTCTTGTCGGGACTCACCCGCAGCCTGAAGCTGCTGATTGCGCGTACCATTAATAGCGCGCCCGGCACGCCCTTGCCGGCGACGTCGCCGATTGCAAGGCCGAGGCGGTCGGGCCCGAGTTCGGCGAAATCGTAGAAATCGCCGCCGATCATGTGGGCCGACATGCTGTGGGCCTCAATCTGGGCCCACGGGCCGTAGTTCGGGGTCGGGGGAAGAATACTTTGCTGGATCGAGCGGGCAAGGTCGAGTTCGTGCTTTAATTTTTGGCGCTCGAGCGCGTGTCGATGCGCGCGCGCCTGGTTAATGGCGACAGCGGCCTGCAGGCCGATTATCTCGATTGTCCTCAAATCGCTCTGCGAGAAAGGTCTCGCTGAAGCCGGGCGATTTACATTCAAAACTCCAATTGTCCTTCCGCCCATTCGGATGGGCGCGCATACGCTCGAGCCTGTGCCGGAGGGGGGATGATCCCGAATGAAGGAGAGGCGGGCGAAGCCGCCCTGGAGCACGATCGGCTCGCCGTTGTCAATCACGAATCTCAGTATTTCGGCGTCGTCCAGCAGGAGTGTCGATCCGGCCGCTCTGTCGGGAAGTCCCTTTGAGGTTTCGATCCGAAGGGAGTCGCTTGAGCCGTTCACCAGTAATATCGCGCCATGACTCGATCCGGTCTCCCGAAGGGCGGTGTCCAGAATCAGGTCGAGCGTGTCGTCCACATCGATCGCCCTGCTCAATGTCGAACAAATTCGGTATATGTGTTGTTGATGCAGTCTCTGCTCGATTGCCGCGCGCAACACTTCGCCGTGTAAAGGCTTGAGAACGTATTCGTATCCTCCAAACAAGAGCATGTTGGGGTTGGACTCGACCGCTCCGGGAGTCCCCATCAGGATAATGGAGACCTCGGGGTTATCGGCCTTGGCCTGCCTGATTATCTCGGTGGCGTGAATCTCGTTTGCTTCAAGATCGAGCAACACCACGTCGGCCCGCGAGCGTTTCAGGGCCAGGAGAGTTTCTTTGGCGGTGGAAAACCGGGCAACATCGTATCCGTCTTCGGCAAGCAGTGACGATGCCTGGCTGAGGCTCTCGGCATCTTCGCCGAACATGACTATTCGCGCTTTTTTGCTCATGCTTCCGACGCCTTCGAGGGTTGAGCCGAAAGAGGGATCGCCTGCAGCCTGCATTGCGGCTTCAACGCCGGGGGTGATGCCGCCGATATCGGAAGAACCGGTCAAACGTTGAGGGCTCCCGATATTGTCTCCCTCAGATTAGCGGTGGAGAACGGTTTAATAAGGCAACCGCAGCCCGTGCTCTCTATAAATTCTCGAATTGTCTCGTGATATATGTCGCCGGTGCTGAATATTATCCGATTTCTCAGAGACGGGTGGTTCCCCGCGATCCATTCGTAGAGCTGTTTTCCATCGAAGCCCGGCATATGATAGTCCACGACGAGCAAGTCGAAGGGGTCGTTTTCGATCTTGATTGTTGCGTCACGTCCGTCGGTGGCAAACTCGACATCGTAACTGGGCCCGAGAACATCGCGGATGACGTCGCGGATGGTGGAATCGTCGTCCACGACAAGTATCTTTGCGGGCGCATTGGATTGCCGCTCAAGTCGTGCATTTTCTCTTGACGGTTCCGACAACATTTCCATCGCTGGCATCTCGATGACAAATGCAGCGCCCCCCGTGGGGAGGTTTTCGACAGAAAGCCTGCCGCCGTTTTCCTCCACATACCGTTTTGATATGCTCAGGCCAAGACCCGTTCCTTTGCTCGCCTCCTTCGTGGTGAAGAATGAATCGAATATCTTTTCGGTCAGTTTCTCCGGTATGCCCGGGCCGGAATCGGCGATCATGATATGGATGTTTTCCACGTCGAAAGTGGATCGTATCGTCAATTTTCCGCCGCCGGGTTTCATGGCATGTATTGCGTTGTTGATTATGTTCAGGAATACTTGCGCCATCTGCTTCTCATTCACTTTGACAGGGGGGAGATGGGGAGATATGTCGACGGAAAGCTCTATTCCCTGGTTGCGGATCTTATAATTGATAAGTGTGAGCGTGCTTTGCAGTGTCTGGTTAAGATTGACCGCTTCCTTCTTGTGGGAGCCTTCCCTGGAGTGGCTCAGGAGCGATTCGAGGATCGCCTTGGCCCCCATGGCCGATTCCTCAATTATTTGAAGCCGTTTTATGTCCTGCTCGTCGGTTACGGACTGCTGCAGCATCTGCGAGTATATGAGTATGGGCGCAACGCGATTATTCAGCTCATGAGCGACGCCCGCCAACAGTTCTCCGAGCGTCACGAATTTCTCCGACCGGTAGAGCTGCTCTTGTATTGCGGCGAACTTGATCTTAGTCTCCCCGCATGCCTGCCTTTTTTCTTCCAGCTGTCTTTTTAAATCGCGATGGCCTGTCTTGGCTTGTTCGGCCGCGGTCGCCTTTTGCAAAAGGACAGCGGCGTGGTCGGCAACAAGGGTGACATTCTGTTTGTCTATTTCCCTGAACTGTCCCTTTCTCGAATGGCTGCAGTTGATCACGCCCATAACTCCGTGCTCTGATGCTATTGGGGCGGATATCAATGAGCCGATTTTTTTTGCAGATGATTTCAAATCCACAAAGCGGTCGTCCGCCTCGCAGTCGTCTATATAGACGCTCTCCCCGCTTTCGGCGACCCAACCCGCCGCGCCTTCTCCTGAACTCATGACGGTCGCGGCCATGTCCGGGCCGAAAATGGAGCCACTGTCGCTTTTGCCTTTTGCGACGAAAAGCCTGAGATTTCCGGTCTCCGGATCGCTAAGCATGATTGAGCAATTTTCGGCGGGGGTGAACTCGATGATGGCGGCTATTAGAGAAAGGCATAGGCTCGGCATGTCGTCCAGAAGAGCGACAAACGAGTT
>CBFDAY010000158.1:0-6665 GCA_965602895.1 uncultured bacterium | reverse complement strand
GGAGGTAAAAACGGAAATGCCAAGGACAGCGATACTCGGGTTAGGACAATACTTGCCGGAGCGAGTCGTCACAAATGACGACCTCGCAAAGATGTTCGACACCAGCGACGAATGGATCCAGCAAAGAACCGGCATCAAGGAGAGAAGATACGTCGAGGACGGCACGGGGCCGGCCGACCTCGCTGTGCCTGCAACGAAGCAGGCGCTGGAGAACGCGGGCATGGAGATGGAGGATATCGAGTTCATCATATTCGCCACGCTTAACCCTGATTATTTTTTCCCCGGCTCGGGCTGCGTGCTGCAGGAAAAACTGGGCCTGCCCGGCATCGGCGCGCTGGACGTGCGCACCCAATGTTCCGGATTCATTTACGGCCTTTCCATAGCAGACGCCTTCATCAAGACCGGCATGTACAAACGCATCCTGCTGGTGGGAGCCGAGGTCCACTCTTCGGGAATCGAGTTTGCGGACCGGGGACGCGATGTTACGGTCCTTTTCGGTGACGGCGCGGGCGCGGTCATCCTTGGCGCGACGGAGGAGGACGAGGGAATTCTCTCGACACACCTTCACGCCGACGGCAGGTATGTGAAAGACCTCTGGATGGAGATCCCGGCAGCCCGGTACTTCCCTCGACTTACCAGCGAACACATGGATGAGGGCCGCCACTACCCCAAAATGAACGGCAGGAAGGTATTCAAAATGGCAGTGGAAAAGCTGCCCAAAGTCATATATGAAGCGCTCGATGCGAACGGACTCACCGTCGACGATATCGACATTCTCGTTCCCCATCAAGCGAATCTGCGCATAAACGAACTCGTCACGCGTGCGCTAAAAATACCGCCCGAGAAGGTTATCAACAACATACAGAAATACGGGAACACTACCGCGGGCTCGATACCCATTGCGCTGAACGAAGCCATTCAGGAAGGCAAGGCGAAAAAAGGCGACATCGTCATGCTCGCGGCCCTCGGCTCGGGGTTCACCTGGGCCTCGTGCGTGCTCAAGCTATAGCGAATCCAGGAACGCGCCAACCTCGCGGTTGAACCTGTCGGGCGCTTCGGTATGAGGAAAGTGTCCGACCCCTTCGAGCACGACTACCCTCGAACCCTCGATCCTCTCCGCGGTCTCCCGAACCATTTCCGGTGTCACAAGGAAATCGTCGGAGCCGGAGATGAGCAGAACGGGCGTTTCGATCTCTCCCAACCGCTCGCTTATGTCGAACGAATTGAACGCCTGCGTGTCCGCGGCCGTGACGGGCGGATAGATGCGGAGCAGGTCGTGCGCGATCTCCTCGACGCGCTCCTTGGGAGTGGCTTTCGAGCAAAGCGATCTAAACGATTCCATGCTCATCTCCAACTGCAGTTCCAGCGAAGCGCTACGGTAGGCCCGGTGTATTTCCTCTCCGAACACGCCGACAACTTTGTCTGCGCCGTCGACACCGACAACGCCGCCCAGCTCGCTGCCGTGTTCGAGCGCAACCGAAAGACAAATACCCGATCCCATCGAGTGGCCCATGAGGACGGGCTTTTCGAGATGTAATTCCTCAATGACGTCCCAGACGATGCGCGCATATTCGGCCGTCGAATCGATTGGCGGCAGCGGCACGTCCGATTTCCCATGGCCGGGAAGGTCCAGCGCAACGACCGTATTCGACCCGGCAAAACACGGGATGTTATACCTCCATGAGGTAGTGTCCTGTCCCGCTCCATGGATCAGCACGATCGGCGACCCCGCTCCTGCAGTTTCAAAATATATGCGCGCGCCGCTGATATGACAAAAGGCCACGTGAGACCTCCTTTCAGACAAATGACCGCAATGGTTTTCTCTGAATACACGAGAGCATGCCGGGCGCCAATGTGCCATCTTCAGAATTATTCGGGCTTCCGGGCGAGGTTGTGGCGGGCACGAACGATGTGACACAACGCCACCCGAAAGCGCGCCTCAATCCTTTCGACATGAATCTTTGCGGCGTGTTATTCGTTGAAATGGATGAGGCTGCAAACATTCTGATGAAATAAGGCCGGCGCAAGCGCTCCCACGAGCTTTCTCCCCTGCGAATGAAGAAACGGGCGGCGAGAAGAGAGCAGAACATATGTTCCCCTTCTATGCTCTTCTTCCGCCCTCGGCGGGCCCGACAAGGGCCCGCTGTTCTTTTCGGCCCACTTTCCGGTTACGTGATGGGAAGCTGGAACAGCTCTATCACTACGCCGTCCGGCCCGAGCATCGCGTTGGCCATGGCGAGGCCGGTGTCCTGCGGCGGGCTTATGAATTCAACTCCCTTTGCGCTCAGTTCCTTGTAAGCGGCCTCGACGTCGTCGACCGCAAACGCTATGTGATGGATTCCATGATCGAACGGTCGCATCTTCGCGGCAACGTTTTCGCCCCGGGGATTCCTGAACTCAAGCAGATTCAATTGCGCGCCCTTGCCGCTGAAAAGGACATACCTCATCTTTAAGCCCTCGACCCCAAGGATCGCCTCAAGCGCGGGTGAGCCCTCCATCTCCATGTCCATCATCACCTCAAGCCCCAAAATGTCACGGTAAAACTTCAACGCCTCATCCATGTTGCTGACGCTGATCGCGATGTGCTGCACCTGACCAAGCTTCATGACATACTCTCCTCTCTTGTTCATTATGAAATTTCAAAAGGTAACGCCGAAAGCATCGCGGCCGCGGCATTGATCACCGCGTCCTATTTTGGAAAATGTTTCAAAAACGATTTCCGCACGATTATATTCGCGGGCCGTTTTATTTGCAACGCGACTCCGCGGTGTCAGGCGCATATTGTAGCGCAGGGACCTCTTTGTTAAAAGCGAGCGCATTTTTTTATTCCATCAAGAAAACTTTTTTCTAGATAATGTGGTCTTGCTATTGACAGCTACAATATGTCGTGGTATAATTTTGAATGACACTTGGGGCTAGTGAGATTCAATGACCCATGATCCCGTCAGATTTGAAATGTAGTTACCATGGGGAGGAACGTGTATGGCTGTAAAGAAGAAAGCCAAGAAGAAACCAGCTAAGAAAAAGGCCACCAAGAAAAAGGCGACCAAGAAAAAGGCCGCCAAGAAAAAGACGGCTAAGAAAAAAGCCAAGAAGAAAACCGCAAAAAAGAAGACCGCAAAGAAAAAAGCTAAGAAGAAAACCGCAAAAAAGAAAACCGCAAAGAAAAAAGCTAAGAAGAAAACCGCAAAAAAGAAGGCTAAGAAGAAGGCAAAAAAGAAAAGGTAGGAGCAGCCTCATCCACTGGCCCCAAGTGCCACTCACAACCCCCCTCCAGTGGAAGCAGGCCGCATCAAAAGAAAAAAAGACGCAAATTCCTCTCCGAAGTCCTCGCAACAGTTTGACATGCCTGTTTCGATTCGCGCCCGCATTTCCTTGAATGCACCCCGTGCCTGTGTTAATATATCGCTGGAAAACCTTGCAGATTCCGCTCAATAAACTCATGCCCAAAATCAACATACTGACAGAAGCCACCGCCAACAAAATCGCCGCCGGCGAGGTGATCGAGAGGCCGTCATCGGTCGTCAAGGAACTCGTCGAGAACTCCATTGACGCCGGCGCCCGCAAGATAACGGTCGAACTCCAGGCCGGAGGCAAGAGGCTGCTGCGCATAATCGACGATGGCTGCGGCATGTCGTACGACGATGCCTTGCTGTGTCTGGAGCGCCACGCCACAAGCAAGATATCAAGCGCATCCGATCTCGACAACATCACCACGCTGGGGTTTCGAGGGGAGGCGATACCGAGTATCTCGGCCGTCTCGAAGATGGAGATCGTAACGCGCGCCGACGACGGCATCGCGGGAACCCGGGTGGTCGTCGAGGGCGGCGTCGTTCGCAGCGTAGGAGAAAAGGGCGCGCCGCCGGGCACGCAGATGACGGTCCGCCAACTGTTCTTCAACACTCCCGCCAGGCTGAAGTTCATGAAATCGACCGCCACCGAACTCGGCCATGCCACAAACATGCTCCAAAGGCAGGCGCTCGCACACCCTCAGATTAATTTTCGGATGACAAGCGGCGGACGCGAGACACTCAACCTCCCACCCGCAGCCTCGATCGTGGACAGGCTCGCCCTTATCTGGGGAAGCAATTTCGCGCGCGAACTCCGCCACGGCGTCTGCGAGTCGAACGACCTGATTGTCTCGGGCCACTTCGGCACGCCTGCGCTCACGCGTTCCAACAGGAACCACCAGTTCTTCTTCCTCAACCGGAGGCCGATAACGAATCTGCTGCTCGGAAAGGCGCTGGCCGGCGCGTATCGCGGCGCCATAATGAGCGACCGCTTTCCCGTTGCCTTTATCTTTATCGAGATCGATCCGCGCCTTGTGGACGTCAATATTCATCCCACAAAGCGCGAGGTCAGATTCTCGAATCCCGACAAGGCGCTCGACATGCTGCGCGAGGCGTACAGCGCCGCACTCGACCGCCCTCGCCGCGAACCCGCGCATACGGCGGCGCGCGCCGATTGGCCGGCCGAAAAGACCGGGTCGTCCGCTGCAATAGAGAAGCCTCTTTACCAGAGCATAAAGCTGGACGATAACGGCCTTGCACAGGTTCTGCCCGCGCTGGAAGAAGATGAGCCGCCCACGGTCCGACCCGTGCCGCCCATGGCCCGGCCGACCGCGGATTTCTCGGCGATATCGCCCGATATGAGATTTGTCCGGCAGATATTTCAATCATATCTTCTCTGTGTCGAGGGCGGCGATCTGCTCATCGTCGATCAACACGCGCTTCACGAAAGAATTCTCTACGACAAGCTTGTGAAGCGATGCGTCCATTCGGACGAAACCGTTCAGCAGATGCTTATCCCTCTGACAATCGAGCTTTCTCCCGACAGGGCCGAGGTGCTTTCGGCTCATCTGGACATGTTTTCGAAAATCGGGATCGAGATCCAACCGTTCGGCCCGAAGACTTTCGCGGTCTCCGCGCTCTCGCACATCCACAGCGAGAACCGCGTGGTCGAAAGCGTGCGCGAGGGCGTTGACGAACTGTATCTGGGACTGAACATGAAGGCGCCGCGCGAGATACTGCACAGGCTGATGACGATTTCGGCGTGCAAGAACTCAATCAAGGCTGGAGATATGCTCAGCGACGAAGAGGCCGAAATGCTTATCGAGGGTCTGAAAAAGCTCGCTCAGCCCCCGACCTGCCTGCACGGTCGGCCGCTGGTGCTGCGGATGAGCGAGTCGCAGATCGCGCGCGCGTTCGGGCGCAAGGGCTGAGACGCGATGCCGAAGTTTCTCGTCATTTGCGGTCCCACGGCCTCGGGCAAATCGGGCGCGGGGGCGCTGCTTGCGGAAATCCTGTGCGGGGAGGTGGTCTCGGCCGATTCCATGCAAGTATACCGCGGGCTGGACATCGGGACGGACAAGGCCCCTATGGAACTCCGCCGCCGTGTGCCGCACCACATGATCGACGTCGTCGAACCTGGAGAGGGATACAGCGCCGCCAGATACGAGCGCGAGGCGGGCGCGACCATCGATCGATTAATCGAACGAGGCAAGCTTCCCATAGTCGTCGGCGGATCGGGCCTCTATATAAAAATTCTGATAAACGGCATATTCCCCTCGCCGCCCGCCTCGGCGGCGATCAGGAAGCGGCTGAAGGAGGAGGCCGAGCGCAAGGGCGTCGCGGCCCTCTATGAAAGGCTCCTCGCCGTTGACCCCGCATACGCGAGCACTGCCGCGCCGACCGACCTGAGGAGAATAGTGCGCGCCCTCGAGGTCTTCGAACTCACTGGGTCGCCGTTCTCGGCCTGGCACGAAAAACACAGGGCCGAGGGCAAGCCGCGCGACGCGCTTATGGTCGGCCTGATGCGGCCGCGCGAAAACCTGTATCGGCGCATTGACGACAGGGTGGACGAGATGTTTGCCCGGGGCCTCGTTGACGAGGTGCGACAATTGTGCGAGCGGGGATACGGTGACGTCCTCAAGCATCTCAGGCCGCTTGGATACATGGAGGTCATCGACTGCCTTGAAGATCGCATAGACCTCGCGGAAGCGGTTCGCCTGACGAAGCGCAACTCCCGCCGCTTCGCCAAGAGGCAGATGACGTGGTTCCGGAAGGAGAACGTCAACTGGGTCGAACTCTCCGCGACGGATGAAGCGCGCGAAACCGCCGATAAAATCATGTCATTGCTTCCGGAGACTTTCCGCAGGCGATGACGCGGCGGGCATGAGACTGGCCAAAGCGACGGGAAATGAGATAAAATTGTCACCATCGGATTCGTAGCCCGAGGGAAATCGATTCCACCCGTACCTCAACCGGCTGTTCCGATGAATCACAACACCGCCCTTGGGGCAATGGAGGCGCAATGCGAGATAAAGCAATCACTATCGTCGCCGTTCTGGTAGTCCTGGGACTCGTTTGGACTCTTAATAAATATCTGAGGCCCGGCGAGAAACACACGCCAAAACTCACGCGCGACTTCTCAAGCGAAGCAAACGCCCAGACGGAAGGAGAAAAAAATATGATCGCAGTAGTCGAGACAAACATGGGAACGTTCTCTTTCGAGCTCTATTCCGATGACGCCCCCCAAACGGTCGCCAGCTTCATCAAACTGGCGAAAAAAGGTTTCTATGACGGACTGATTTTTCACCGCGTCATAGACGGCTTCATGATACAGGGGGGCGACCCGACCGGTACGGGCAGCGGAGGTCCCGGCTA
>CBFDAY010000157.1:0-6666 GCA_965602895.1 uncultured bacterium | reverse complement strand
GATGGAAAAGCTTAAAGGGTTGAAACTGCTGATTCTTGACGCGCTGCGCCACGATTGGCATCCGACCCACTTCAACCTCGAAGAAGCGCTGAAAGCGATCGAGGAGATCGGGCCCGAGAGGGCGCTTTTGACGCATTTAAGCCACGACTTCGACCATGAAAAAGTGGAGTCATCGCTGCCGCCGCACGTCGGGCTGTCGTATGACGGACAGGTGGTGGAACTACTGCAAGAAGGAGGGGCAAGTTGAAGCTTTACAACATGTGGCTTTGCCCGTATTGCCGCAAGGTGCGAAAAAAGCTCCGACAGCTTGGCATCGAACACGAAAAAGTGTGGGTCGGCTTTCATCCCGGCAGGTTGGAGGAAGTCGAAAAGCTGACCGGCAAGGCGATGGTTCCCGTGCTTGTGGACGGCGACAAGGTCATCAACGAGTCGGATGTGATCTGCGAATACCTTGAGAATAACTACGGCAAGGGATAGGCTCTTCCGGCGGCGGCCGGGATTTTTCCAGGACTTTGCCGCGAACCGCGAAAAAATATATAATATTCCCGATGTTTTCTTTCCGGCATTCAGCCGGGCGGCAGCCGTCATGGGAATCACTGCATGCATCAATCATCGAAAACGACAGCGGCGAACTCAGATTGCGGTAATCCCGGGGCGGTGGTGACCCGCTTTTTCAACTCCCTTTTCGGACACACGCGCAACTGGCCCCGCGCCTACTCCTGCCTCGCCCCGTCTGCCCGCGAGCAATTCGGCCCGGAGCGAGGGCTACAGGCATTCGCCGACTACTGGGACGACAAACTGTCGCTTCTGGAAGAACTGGTAAAAGCGCACCACGACGAATACCCGTACACGCATCGCGCGTGCTTTTCGCTGGATAGCATAGAGCAGAGCCAACTCGCCGGAAAGCGCGCCGCTTTTTCGGTCGAGCTTGTCGAGAACCACGTTGCGCGAGACCGCCTCATGATCCTTCAGACCAAGGATCTGGCGTACCATGAGGGTGGATGGCTGCTGACAAACGGCGAGCTTGAAGGTAATCTTGACGACATAATTACTGTAAGAGACCCGCGTGCGCGCCGCGCCCACTAAGGTTCGGCGGCCCGCGAATCGGCAAAACAGATGCCCCATCGCCCGCAAGCTCGATCCCCAAACGAGACGGGCGCCAATGGAGGAATAAAAGTGCCCGAAGTACTGGCGATCGCTTCGAGTCCCCGTAAAGGCGGGAACACCGAGATATTGCTCGACGCATGCCTCGAGGGCGTGGCCGAGGCCGGCGCGGACTATGAAAAGATCAGGATATGCGACCTCAAGATTTCCCCGTGTATTAACTGCGGCGGATGCATGGAGAAAGGCGAGTGCGTCATAGACGACGATATGCAGATGCTCTTCGACAAGTTCGCGGCGTCCCCCGCCCTGATCGTGTCGACGCCCGTCTTTTTTATGGGATTGCCCGCCCAATTGAAAGCGGCGGTCGACAGGTGTCAGGCAATATGGGTGCGCAAATATCTTTTGCGGCGTCGCATGCCCGATCCGGATTCGCGCCGGGCGGCTTTCATGCAGGTCGGTGGAATGAAGAAAGAAAAAGTGTTCGATGGAGGACTGGTGACCATCACTGCCTTCTTCGCCACCCTCGATTATGCGTTCGCCGAGAAACTTCTTCTTAACGACATCGATACCAAGGGAGCGATCGACTCGCATCCGACCGCACTCGCCGAGGCCCGCAGGCTGGGCGCTCGAATCGCTGCCCTCAAAAAGTCGGAAGGCGGCGGGAAGAGCTGAGGAGGGAAGAAAACGGTGAGGCGGATCGATGGATAAGAGAAAAAAAACGGCGACCTCGAAAAAAGTCAAAAAGCTTCTCAATATCCTCGCCGACAAGAAAAACATCCTCATTATCTCCCACGACAACCCCGATCCCGACACCCTGGCGAGTGCGTTTGCGCTCAAGAACATCATCCAGAAAAAGCTCAATTCAAAGACTACGATCGGGTTTGGCGGCATCGTGGGAAGGGCCGAAAACAGGGCCATGATCAAGCATCTCAACATCCCACTGAAACACCTGGACGCCCTGGACCTCTCTGAATACGACGCCACAATATTGGTCGACAGCCAGCAGAGGACGGGTCAGATCAGCCTGCCGGAGATGATGGAGCCCAGCGTGGTTATCGACCATCATCCGATGCGGCCGGAAACGAGGAAAGTCGAGTTCCACGACATACGCCGCGGCATCGGGGCAACCTCGACCATAATCACGCTGTACTACATGGCCGAAGACTTCGAGATGGATTCGCGCCTTGCAACGGCCCTGCTTTACGGCATAAAGTCCGACACGCGCGACCTCGGCCGCGAAACCAGCAAAGACGACCTCGAGGCTTATCTGTACCTGTATCCACGCGCGAACCTGAGGCTGCTCTCCAAGATCGAATTCTCGGAGTTGCCGCCCGACTATTTCAGGATTTACGACCGGGCGATCGATAGCGCGGTCACCTTCGACGGCGTCGTCGTGAGCTTTATGGGGGACATCGACAATCCGGACATGGTGGCCGAGATGGCCGACACGCTGGTGCGCCTCGAGGGGACCAGCTGCGCCCTCGTCGGCGGATACTACGAAGGACAGATATACGTATCGTTACGGACAAAGGACGCATTGATCAACGCGGGGAAGCTCGTGCAGCGCGTAATCGGAAAACTCGGTCCCTCGGGAGGCCACGGCAGCATGTCGGCGGGCCGGATAAAGATGGATTCGGCGTCGGCCAAAGAGAAGGCCGCCATAGAACGGAAAATTGTCAGCAGGCTCAAGCGCGCCATGAAAATAGGAGGCGCCCGCCCCCGAAAGCTCATCACGTAGCGGCCGGCGCGCTCGCCGCGATGCGTTTCCAGTTCCTAAAACTATATCCTTGACACCGCCGTCATTCTTTGATATTTTTATTCGAGAATATTCCCTAAAGACTCCTGCAATGAAAAAAGAGACCGACCGAGATACCAGAGAAGCGATTGTCGAAGCTTCGATGAGACTGTTCGCCAGGCGCGGCTATCACGGCGCTACGATAGCGCAGATCGCCGAGGCGACCGGCCTCACGAAGGGCGCCCTTTACTGGCATTTCAAGGGTAAGGAAGATCTCTTCCTTACCGTCCTCGATTCCATCAAAGACAAATGGCAAAAGGCCGTAATGAGCCGGGTCGAGGAGTCGGATGGCGCGATCGAGAAGCTGGAACAACTTTTCGACGCCACGTCTGAAATGATCGCAGGCAGCGACGACCCTCACTCGATGCATCTGTTTCTCGTCTCGGCCGGCGCGCAGCCTGAGATGCGCGATTTCGAGGAGGCGATAAGAAACGCCTACGCCGGCTACGTCGAGGCCCTCGCCGACATTATCAGGACGGGGCAGGAAGACGGAGAAATAAGAAAGGACATGGACGCCCAATCGGCCGCCGTGGGAATCGTCGGCTGCCTTGAGGGAATCGTACTGCAGGCGCGCCTGCATCCGTCGGCAATGGTCTCAGCAGCGGCAGCGGAGATGAAAAACCATTTCGTTCGGTCGCTGCAAACCATGCCCAAGCGCTCGCCTCGCAAAGCCGCCCCTGCCCCCGCCGCAGCCGACCAGCTAAATCTGTTCTGAACCTCCTCCGGTAAATCCACAATAAACCCTGCAGCGCGTTTGCCAATGTCATATCCCGCCGTGTATACTTCGAAGACATTTGCGACAAGAAATATCCGACCCATAGCCGAGCCTTTGGTCGAGGGAATAATCCGGTGGAAGGATAAGGGCAGAGGATTCCCGCTCTTTGAAATGGGGCGGTATGATTCGAAACGGAGGATGCCGAATGAAAGAACTGAAACTGCCGGAAACGGGTTCAGCCCGCGAGAAATTATTGTCAAGACTGGAATCCATGAAGCATGACGACACCGACTGGAAAAGCGGCCGGATGTTCAGCCTCATATACAATGCCGGCGAGGAGATAAAGGAAGTCGCCCGCGAGGCATATAATATCTATTTCATGGAGAACGGACTGAGCCCATTCGCGTTCCCGAGTCTTAAGAAACTCGAAACCGAAGTCATCGCGATGACCGCCGGTTTGCTCGGCGGAGACGCCGAGACCGTGGGCAGCTTTACATGCGGCGGGACGGAAAGCATTCTCATGGCCGTGAAGACGGCCCGCGACTGGGCGCGCGGGAAGCGCCCGGAAGTCAAATCGCCGGAACTTGTCAAGCCCGCCACGGCGCATCCGGCCTGGGACAAGTCGGCGCATTATCTGGGGCTGGAAGTAATAAATGTCCCCGTTGGAAAAGGTTTTCGGGCCGACGTGAAGGCGATGGCCGAAGCGGTGAACGAAAACACGATCATGATGATCGGATCCGCGATGACATACCCGCACGGAATGGTGGATCCGATTGCGGAGCTTGGACGGATAGCCGCCAGACACAATATCTGGCTCCACGTGGACTCCTGCCTCGGCGGCCTCATCCTGCCTTTCGTCAAGAAGCTCGGGTACGATCTGCCGGAATTCGATTTCAGCGTACCGGGTGTGACCTCTATTTCGGCCGACTTGCACAAATATGGTTTCGCCGCGAAGGGAGCCTCGACGGTGCTGTACCGCAACAGCGAATACAGGCGTTATCAATATTTCGCCCACGCGGACTTTCCGGGCGGGGTATACGCCACGTCCACGCTTACCGGCGCCAGGCCCGGAGGACCGATCGCGGCCGCATGGGCGGTGATGAACTACCTCGGCGAAGAAGGCTACCTGAAAATGGCGAAAGTGACCATGGAAACTGCAAAGAAGCTGATAGACGGGGTGAACGCCATTTCGAAATTGAGGGTGCTCGGCGAACCTCATGCGACGGTCTTCGCAATAGCGAGCGAAGATATCAATGTCTACGCTCTCTCCGACGCGCTCAAGGAACGAGGCTGGATACTGGAAAAGCAGCACCTGCCCACATGCCTGCACGTGACGGTGTCGCCGTTTCATGCCGACCTGGCCGATGACTTTCTGGCGGACCTTGCGGAATGCGTTGGGGAAGTGGAAAACATCGACGCGTCGAAACTCTCTGAAGAAGCCGCAATGTATGGCATGATGGCCACAATGCCGGACCGATCCGCAGCTTGTGATTTCGCGGTGCAATACCTCAACCAATTGTACCGGCTGGAGTAATTTGCCCCTTTTTATTTCTCCCGCCCCAAGTGCCATGGGTTCCGGAATCAATCTTCGGAGTTCAAAAATGTAAGAAAAGTGAGTCAGATCAGGATCAGCGCAGCATATTTTGGCGATCCATAAAATTAAACAGCACAAGGTCTTGCGATCTTTTTATAAAAAGATTTCCCAAAAGATGTAACTTAGGCACAAAAAATGCATATATTCATAATCCTGGGGGGAATTACCGGCTCGGTATTGCTCCGTGGATTGCATTTCCTAATGGAGCCTGACATGCGATACGCCTGCAGACAAGCAAGCGCAGAGGGAGCATCATCATGAAGAAAAAAAACCTCCGACTATTTATCCGCCGGATGTGGACGGCTCTGAGACGAGATAATGCCGATGCCCACTATAAATTGGGAGTCGCCTATGAGGAACTGGGTCGATATCCGGAAGCTATTGAAAGATATGACTTAGCGGTAAATCTCAGAGCAGACTGGGCCGAGCCATGGTACAAGCTGGGAACCGCATACGGCATGATGCGTCGCTACTCAGACGCCGCGGAAGCATACAAGCGTGCAATCAATCTTAAACCGGATTGGGTCGACGCCTACTATAAGCTGGGAATAGCCTATGATGCGCTGGGCCACCATTCGGAAGTCGTGGAGATATCCAAGCAGATCATACAGCTCAAGCCGGATTGGGCCGACGCTCATTATCATCTCGGGAATGCTTATGTGAAGCTGGGGTGCTGGTCGAAGGCCGCAGACTCATTTCGACGAGCCGTACACCTTGAGCCCGCCAATAGCCAGGCACAGTTCAAGCTCAAAGCGATTTATTTGGAGCTGGGCCGTCACTCCGAAACCGTAGAGGCCTATAAGCAAAGATTGAATTCGAAACCGGATATGGCTGAGATTCACTACAACCTTGGACTCGCGAATCTGCAGATAGGGCGCCATGCCGAGGCTGCGCAAGCATACAGGCAAGCGATAGAGCTAAGACCGGATTGGCCCGAGGCCTATTATAATCTGGGCGTTGCGTGTGCCAATTCGGAACTCTGGCAGGAAGCGGTAAATGCGTTTCGGCAGGCAATAGACTTAAAGCCGGACTATCCCTTTGCCTGCATCAACCTCGGGGTCGCGCGGGCCAATCTGGGACAACACCAGGAAGCCGCAGAGGCGTATGAAAAAGCGATCAGCCTAAAGCCGGGCTACGCTTTTGCCCACTATAATCTAGGGGTTGCCTACGATGCATTGGGTCAACTCTCCGAAGCTGTTCGAGCATTTAAACAGGCAATAACGCTGGATCCGGACTATGCCAAGGCCCACAGCCGTGTTGGAGAGACTTACTCGGTTCTTGGAGATCGCGATCACGCCCTGGAACAATACAGAATATTGAAAGAACTGGATGCCGGCCTCGCAAACAAGCTTTTTCACTCCATTCAGGGAGGGTCAACGCGCAAAAGAATCGAGCCGATCGAATTGTCTAATGCCGTCGCCTGAAGTGGTCCGGCGACACCCAGGCGCTTTGCCCTTC
>CBFDAY010000156.1:0-6682 GCA_965602895.1 uncultured bacterium | reverse complement strand
TGGATTTGACGTAACGCCCTCGGCGGCCTCACCAACTATAACCATTCCGCCAACCTCGATCTGTCCCAAATGCGCTGACGCTCAACACGTGGTGGGCGATACTGGACTCGAACCAGTGACTTCCTGCTTGTAAGGCAGGCGCTCTCGCCATCTGAGCTAATCGCCCGATGCAATAATATGCTCCGCATGTGATTTGCGAAACATATTTTTTATGCGCTTTTATCCTATTATACCAAGCCTTCCGCCAAAGTCAAGGCACTCGCGTGGCATGTTTTTTCGCTCTCCGAGGCTCGGACGCTAGAATTCGAGTCTCTCGACATTCCTTATGCCAAGATACATCGGGACTACGGCCGTCACCAGGCTTATCGCGATCACAAGCGCGAGCGCGAGCAATATCGCCTGTCCAAATTCCATCCCCAAGAACGCGACCAGCCGGCTCGCGCCTTCTTTGTCGCTATATTCCCAAAACACAATGCCTTCAATGAGCACGACAATCGTGACGTAGAGCATGCTGAGAATAAAGTTGAGCGTGCCGCCCAGGCCCGAGACTATGCGCGCGGGGTTGTCTTCCCTGAAGTTGGGATACATGGCGCCGAGACCCACCGAGAGCCCCGCCATGGAAAAATTCATGAAAAACATTGTCACGCAGCACACGAGCGTAACGGTCCCATCGAGCTTGAGCGCGTTACCCGAGACGACCATCAATGTCTCGGTGAAAACCAGTGTGGTGGCTATGCTGAGCACGAATTTTTGCGTGAGGAGCCTGCTCCGCTTGATTGGGGCAAGCCCGACGATCCAGAATCTCTTGCCCTCGAGGCTGAAGAGCGGAAAGACGAATCGCGTGGTCAGCACGGCGAGCACCAGCGCCGCCGCCGCCAGGTTCAGAAACGCTATCCTCGTCTGCCATTCGGCGCCGATGTACTTCTCATAGTTCCACAGGTTGGTTACATAGACTATCAGCAGGCCGAAGAAGATGATGAACTGCGCCCACTGCGAGGGGTCGCGCCAGAACAGCCGCAGGTCCTTCATCACGAGCGTGCGCGTGGGCGAGCGCCACGGCCCGAGCAGCTTCTCGACGCGGCTCAGGATGCCTTTGCCGACGGGATAGTAGCGCACGAGGCTGTAGCCGCGAAGGGCGGTCCATCCTCTGTAGTAGACAAATCGCGCGATCCAAAGCGAGATCATCATTATCATCAGCGCGTTGCTCAAAAGCAGTCCGAAGTAAAAGGCCGACTCGCCTAGGTCCCCTCTGCCCGCCGCCTGCACCCCTTCGTTAAGCCAGTGGCTGGGGAAAAACGGCGACTGGGTCGTTTTCAGCGCCCCCAATATCTGGTCGATGGCCTCGAGCTGGCTTATTCGGGAAACCCTTATCGACCGATACAGGAAAAACGCGAAGCCGAGGCCGAGCGCGCCGATGACACCGATGAGGCCCCTGAAGCTTATCTTCGGGGTCACGCGCAACAGCACGACTATTATCAGCGTCCCCAGCATTCCCGCTATCACGACGAACGGCAGGAAGAACAGCGGGAGCGCGGGATAGAAATACCATTCGACGTGAAACACGACGCCGTAGCTTATCATCAGCGGCATCCCCAGGAACAAGAACGCCCACGAGCTGTACGCCAGCGTTTCGGCGAATCTGTTGACAAAAACATCGCGCTCGTTTATCGGCAGCGAGAAGAGAAAATCGGTCTCCTTGGATTTGTAGAGCGTCGAATACGCCACCAGGATGTTACTGAAGACCAGCATGGCGAAGAGGGTGAGGAAAAAGAGCGCGATCACGCGGACTGCCAGCAGGTCGCCGACGGGAAAATTGTAGAGGAAATCGAACGCCTTGAAGAACAGCCACCAGCCGATGAGAAGGAAAAGCAGAAACCACGTCGTGACGACCACTATCTTGAGCTTCGATTCGTGCCGAAGCGAGCGCACATGGTTGCCCAACATCAACAGTTTGCTGCGCCAATAGGTGCGAAAAACTCTCATCAAACGGCTTCCTCGGCGTCGGGTGGCGGATAAGAGAACGACTTGATATTGAGCCTTATCTTCCCTATGGCGTGCATGAGCTTGGCCTGCTGGTCGAGCCCCCCCTCAAGAAGCTTGACGTGAGTGGCGTCGGCCACGGGCTGGCCGAACGTCGGGTCCATCGCGATCCATTCGCCCACGTACACTTCGGGCCAGGCGTGATAGTAAAAGCGCCCCTTGTGATAGACCAGGCCGATGGCGATCCTGGACGGTATGCCCACCGCCCTGGCAAGGGCCACATAGAGCGTCGTGTGCTCGTTGCAGTCGCCCTCGCGGCTTTCAAGCACCTCGACCGCCGACGGCAATGAAAACGTGATCTTCTTGCGGACGTTGTCGAAGACCCATTGATTGATTCGCTCGGCGACAATAAGGCTGCTTGTCTCCTCGCCGGCGATGCGCGCCGCCAGCTTCCGAATCCGTTTGTCGTCGGATTGTATAAGCAGCGACGGCCCGAGGAATTCGGAGAGCGAATCGTCGGATATGGGAATCGGCGGGCTGCGCTCCGCATCCGGCCGCCGCATCTCGATGCGGATCAGGCCTGTCTCCGGATCGACCAGGCGCTGGCCCGCGCCATCGAGATGAAACAGGCTGAGGTCCACGCCGCTGATGTAAATTTCGGATTTTCTCGTCTTTTGCGGATCCATGATCCTGACGTCCGATGGGACGGCGATGAGCTTTGCGAAATCGTGCTTGAAGTCCACCGCGTCGGCGCGAAAATCGGCCGCGACCTCGCGGTCCTCCCTCACGAGCGTCCAGCCCAGCGGCGTGGCCTCTTTCAGCACTTCGCCGCTTTCGGTCACCCAGGCCGTAAAGGAAAGCCCCTCATACTCCGTCTCGACGACGTAGACGTCAATCTCTTTTCCCTCGTGCTCGAACGGCTCCATGCCGGTTATCGTGATCTTCGCCCTGTTCGTGCTGAATGAAAGAGGGTCGAGGATATCAAGCGAATAAGTGACTCCCGGCTCGAGGCTCGGCAGATAAAGGAGCGGGGTGAGGCTGTTGGACAGGTTCACGTCGTCGCCGACCTTGGCCTTCTTCCGAAAGACCTTGTTGCCGGAAAGGACGGACAGCGAGAGCGTGTCGCCCTCGTGCTCGCCGTCGATGCGTATCTCGTGGCCGGCCGACTTGAGGGTGGAGCTGAAAGTGCGCATCTTGAAGTTCTCGTCGGTTCGGAGGATCCCCTCGAAATGAACTTTCAGCGAATTGTCAAGCAGCGTCAACACCATGAACGTCCTGTTCAAGACAATGTAGCCCGATGCCCTCGCGCCGCCGGTGCGTGTGACGGTTGTGTTTGAATAGCCGACCTTCTCGCCTTCGTAATAGATACCCATCCACTGCTCTCTGTAGGTCGTCTCAGCAGATAGGGTGGCCGCGATACCGGCGGCGCCTGCGGGCAGGCGAGGCAGCAGCAGTTCCCTGCGGACGAGCTGCGCGTTCATAACCAGCCAGAAAACGGTTATGGCGACGCAGATGGCTATCTTTCTGTTCTTCAGCAATTTCTTCGACAATGCGGGATCCTCGCGAAGCGTCCGGCGTCAATCGTCACGCGCCGCAGCATTTCTTGTATTTCTTGCCGCTGCCGCACGGGCAGGGCTCATTGCGTCCCACCTTTTGACCGACCCGCACGGGGACTTTCGCGGGCTGTCTCTGCGGCGCCTCGGCCGGAGCGCCGGCCTCGGCCGCCTGCGGGGACGCTTCGCTGAGTGAACTTACGGAAAGGTCGTGTGAAGTTAAGACCGCCCGGCTGGGCGCAAGAGAAGGCTCTTCCAGTCTCTCGGGCTCTCTCACCTGCACCCGGAACAGGAAATCAAGGGCTTCGAGCTTGACATCCGCGATCATTTGGCTGAACAGGTCGTAGCCCTCACTCTTGTATTCTATAAGCGGGTCTTTCTGTCCGTATGCCCTGAGGCCTATCCCCTCTTTCAGCAGGTCCATGGCGTAGAGGTGGTCCTTCCACTTCGAATCCACGGCCCTTACCAAGGCCACCTGCTCAAGTTCGCGCATAATCTCAGCGCCAAACCGCCTTTCCCTGTCCTCATACGCGTGGTGGAGCGCCTCCTGGAATCTGTCGAATATGTCTTCGGCCTGGGCCGTTTCCATATCGAGGTCGTCAAGGCGGACGTGCACGCCGAAGTGTTTGCGGCTCCATTCGGTGAGTCCGCGCAGGTTCCAATCATCGGGCAGGGAATCGGGCGGTGCAAATTCTCCCGTGGCCTCTTCGAGCGAATCATCGACCATCTCCAGTATATGCTCCCTTAGGTTGGTCTCGTCGAAAGCCCTCTGCCGCTCGGCGTAGATGATCTCGCGCTGCTTGTTCATCACGTCGTCATATTTGAGCAGTTGCTTGCGGATCTCCAGGTTGTGCGTCTCGACCCGCTTTTGCGCCGTCTCGAGCGATTTCGATACGAGCGAATGCTCGATCGGCTGGTCTTCCTCGATGCCGAGCCGGTCCATCACTTTCATGATCCGGTCGGACCCGAACAGGCGCATCAGATCATCCTCAAGCGAGACATAGAACCGGGACGAACCCGGGTCGCCCTGTCTGCCGGCGCGGCCGCGGAGCTGGTTGTCGATGCGTCGGCTCTCATGGCGCTCGGTGCCGATAATGTGAAGACCTCCCACGCCCGGCACCCCTTCGCTCAGTTTTATATCGGTGCCTCGACCGGCCATGTTCGTCGCAATCGTGACCGCGCCTCTCTGGCCGGCCCTGGCGACAATTTCGGCCTCTTTCTCATGATACTTGGCGTTGAGAATATGATGGGGAACTTTCTCCTTGCGGAGCAACTTGCCGAGGACCTCGGACTTTTCGACCGAGATCGTTCCCACGAGCACCGGCCGCCCGAGCTTGTTCATCTCCACGATCTCGCGTATGACGGCCTTGAACTTCTCGCGCTCGGTCTTGTAGACGACATCGGAATGATTGTGCCTGACGAGCTGCCTGTTCGTGGGCATTACGATGACATCGAGCTTGTAGATATCATGGAACTCCTGCGCTTCGGTATCGGCCGTGCCCGTCATGCCCGCGAGCTTGTCGTACATCTTATAGTAGTTCTGCAGGGTGATGGTGGCGAGCGTCTGGTTGGCCTCGCCCACTTTCACCCGCTCCTTCGCCTCGAGCGCCTGGTGCAGCCCATCGCTGTAGCGCCGGCTCGGCATCAACCTGCCTGTGAACTCGTCGACTATGACGACCTTGTTGTCGCTCAAGATGTAGTCGACGTCGCACTCAAAAAGCGAGTAGGCCTTCAGGAGTTGCGAGGTCGCATGGATCCTTTGGTTCACCATGTTGAACCGGTCATACAGCGACCAGCGCCTCGCCTCGAGTTCGACCGCGCGCTCTGCCCTGGCGCGCTCGTCCAACGATTCGTCGGCTACAAGCTCTTCCATCGCAGCGTCGATTTCCGTCTCTTCTCCTTCGATCTCGGGCACGATAAACATGTCGAGCCTGCCGGAAGAAATCGTGCGACGCCCCTTCTCCGAGAGGTCGGCGACGTTGGACTTCTCGTCTATGGTGAAATAAAGGTCGGAGAGCAGCTTCATTATCGCCGATTCCTCGGTGCCGCTCCTCAGCTTGCCTTCCATCATGTCGAGATCCACGCGATGAACGAGTTTCTGGAGTTTTGGATTCTCCATCAGCGACAAAAAACGTTTATCCTTCGGAGCGCCTTTCTTGACCATGAGAAGCTTTTTGCCCGCCTCATACACGGCGTCCGCGTCGTCATTGTCGAGCAGCCTCTCGGTCTCATCGAGCAGTTTATTGACTATGCGCTGCTGCTGGCGGAACAGGCCGTCCACTTTCGGGGCGAGTTCTTCGTATTGCTCGTTCGACTGCTCGACCGGGCCTGAAATTATCAGCGGGGTGCGCGCCTCGTCGATGAGCACACAGTCGACCTCGTCCACGATGGCATAGTGATGACCCCTTTGAACCTGGTGCTCCTTTTGGACACACATGTTGTCGCGGAGGTAATCGAAGCCGAACTCGCTGTTTGTGCCATAGACGACGTCGGTCCGATAGTGCGCCTGGCGATCCTCGGATTCCATGTTCTGCTGCAAGCATCCGGCGGTCAGCCCGAGGAATTCATAAATCGGTCCCATCCACTCCCTGTCGCGGCTCGCCAGGTAATCGTTGACCGTTATCAGGTGCACTCCCCTGCCTTCGAGCGCGCTGAGATAGATGGGAAGCGTCGCGGCCAGCGTCTTGCCCTCGCCGGTAGCCATCTCGGCTATCTTCCCCTGGTGGAGTACGATGCCGCCTATGAGCTGGCAGTCGAAATGCACCATGTCCCAAACGACCTCGTGGCCGCGCACGAACCATGCCTTTCCGTACAAGCGGCGGCACGCCTCTTTTACGACAGCATAGGCCTCGGGAAGAATGTCGTCCGGGGTTTCGCCCTCGCCCAGGCGACGCTTGAATTCGGCCGTCTTCGCCCTGAGCTCGCGGTCGGAAAGCGCCGACACGGCGGACTCATGCGTTTTTATCTCATCCACGAACGGAGTCAGCTTCTTTATGTCGCGCTCGTGTTTTGTGCCGAATATTTTTCTCAGAAAACCCATCGAAATCTCATATGTTCCCCGGCGAAAGACGCCGTCTTGATTAAGAGAATTCCCGACTAATCTTAACAAAAACGGGGATTAAATTCAAGGTGGGGTTTCGGCTCATAAA
>CBFDAY010000155.1:0-6709 GCA_965602895.1 uncultured bacterium | reverse complement strand
TGGTCCGCCGCAAGCGATGTCGGGTTGTTGATACCCGAATTCGCGGCGTCCAGCGCCAGCCCGCGCATGCTGATGAGCAGCGAGTTCACCTCGTTCAAAGCGCCTTCAATCGTATTGACGAGGTTTATCGATCGCTCGGTGTTTATGATTGCCGCACTTAAGCCGGCAATCTGTGCGCGGAGCTGTTCCGATATTGCCAGGCCGGCAGGGTCGTCGGCTGCGGTATTGATTCGCAGGCCCGACGATAATCTCTGCACCGACGTGAACAATCTGGCATCGGCCAGCGCCAGGTTTCTTTGCGCGGTCATCGCCGTGATATTGGTGTTAATGCGCAAACCCATGTTTCTTATCCTCCTTGATGCGCGCGCGCCCAACACGGATGAGCGGCGCCATTACGCGGGCCTCCTTGCCCGCGAGCCAATTTTGCAGGTATTGGCCTTGACCTCGAATCTGTTTTTAGGTCGGATTCGGCGACCATTTAACCAGGGACTGTTTTCCGCCCCCGGCACTCTCCGATGTTTCGGCCGCATGCGCGCGAGACAATTCGCGCGCATACGAGATTTGGGCTTCCAATCGAATATATCGGCACGAAAGAAAAAAACTTTAGGGGCGCGACAATGCTTCGCCGAAAAACCGAATCGTGGGAAAGCCAAGCGGGAGTGAGACTTACAGAAGAACCGGAACTTCAGGAGGCTTTTGAAAAAGGGAGAAATCCTTTGCGGAGCCCGTCACCAGTCGCGGTCGGAGGCGTAACCAAGCTCGATCAACAGGTCGCCCGCAACCTCTTTGACCGCCTGCCTGCCGGCCTCGTCGAGATTCTTCTCCCAGCGGCCGACCGAGGCGGTATACAGCGGCCTCGACACCTGATCGGCGCTGGATTCGCCTGCAAGATTGCGCCGCTGATCGTGAAAATCGAGCACGACGGGGTCCCACGGCTCATCGAGGAAGGCAAAAAGTCCTTTGAGCGTCGGCTCGGGCCGGGCGACAATGTCTTCGTAGCGAAGCTCCATGTATCGGGGCCTGATCGCCTCGTTTTGTCCGGTCTTGCGGCCGGCCAGGACGGCCGAGGCCCAGTATTGGGCCGCTTTGCGCGCGTCGCGCGTATATTCGATGGGCTGTCCCGTCCTCGGATCGATCCAGTTCATGGTCAGCAGCGAGCAGACGACGTCGCGGCCGTCCCTGATCACGTGGATCAGCGGGCTCTCGGGGAATATATGGCTCAGATGCTGGAAGAAAAAGACGTTGTTGGGCGATTTCTCGGCCAGGCGGGGCTTGCCCGAGCTGTCCCGATACTTCTCCATCAGAGAGAGGATCATCCGCTCGAAGATGCGGTTGATATCGGCCGGCGTGAGCAAGTATTCCCGCAAGGGGGGCAGGTGCGCCGTCTGGAACCCGTGCCAAAGCTCGGCCAGCATCGGGGTCACCTTCAGCTCCGGCCCGCAGGTTATGTTCGGGTGAGAATCGAGGATCACGCGGATGAGCGTCGTGCCCGAGCGGCCCGCGCCCCCTATGAAGATTGGTGAATCGCCCACAGCCACCCCTTTCATTCGGCAGGAAATTCTTCCGCAATACGCCAATACGCCCGTTTCCCGCCGCCAGTGGAAAAGATACTAGGATATGGAGCGAATGTCAAGCCGGGGCCGCCGCCCCTGACCCCGCCGCACTTCGCAGGCTTCACATCCTTGCCGGAAAATCTCGCGTAAAAGTTAAAGTTAATGTTCAATTCTGCCGATAAGGGTCTGTGGAAATCATATCGCGGAGTCCTATGGCTCCGATTCTCATGGCGACAGAGGGAAAAGTCATAATGTTTGAAACTGCCGGCGAAAGCGAAAACGGTCGCTTGTTGTCCATACGAGAGGTGAGCGCTCTCACCGGCGTGCCGCCGCACACGCTGAGGTTCTGGGAAAAGCAGATGCCCGATATCCTCCGCCCGGAGCGCACCCCCGGCGGACAGCGCCGTTACAATCCCCAAATGACGGAGCGAGTGCGAATGATAAAGCGTCTCGCGGACGAAAAAAGGCATTCGCTGGCCGCGATCCGCGAACAACTCGGCGCGGCGCAAGACCTTGCGAAACACCGGCCGAGCATCGGCAATCGCATGAGCGCCGAGCGAGCGGTCGATCTGATAATCGATGAAATAACGTACCTTCTCAAAGAAAAGCTCCTCGATATTCTCGATGGCGGCGAACCGGCGAAGACCGGGCATCGCGGCCGGAGCCGGGCGGATTTTACGTCGCCGGAACCCTAAAGGAGGCAATGGCTTTGGAATCGAAACGGACTGAGACGCTGGAACTGCTGCTCAGCAACAGGTGCTTCTCTGAGGCTATCCCTCGCCTTGAGCAAATTGTTTCCGCCGAATCGTGCGACACACAGGAGGCCGTGCATCTCGCCTGCGCCTACCAGATAGTGGGCGACTACGCCGCGGCGATCAACCTGTTCGAGCAGATCCTCACCGAGGACCGGCTGGTCCCCACAGACAGCGCCGCGCTTTATGAGCGCCTGGGATATTGCCTGCTTGCAGGGAAGGAGCGCGAGAAAGCCGAAGGGGCGTTCGACAGGGCGATCTCTTTCAACAACAATTCCCCTCGCGCCGTCATCGGCCTCGCTCTCTGCCGCTTTGAGTCGGGAAACATCGGCGACGCGCGAAGGCTCTTCGAGAGGGCAATCGAGATCGAACCCGATTGCGCCGACGCGTGCAGCAACCTCGGCGTGCTCGCGTGGGCCGAGGCGAGCATCGACGAGGCGCTCGGCTTTTTCAAGCGCGCGCTCGAAATTGACCCGACCCACAAAGACGCGCTGCCGAACTATCTCTCAATCCTTTTCGCGCTGGAATCATACGACGCCGCGGAATCGTTGCTCGAGTGCTATTTGGACGCTGCGCCGGACAACCCGGACGTCGCCTATCAGCTTGCCTATTGCAGGCTCAAGCTCGGCCGCGAGAAGGAAGCGCGCGATCTGCTGAAAAAGATCCTGGACACCGACCCCGGGCAGGAAGACGCGCTGGCGCTCCTCGCCGAATGCGGGACGACATGAGCGGAAAGAAGCGAAAAAAGAAAACCCGCACGGCGGAGCGGATCGCGCTCTGCATGATAGTGAAAGACGAGGAGGCCAGCCTCGAGCGATGCCTCAAAAGCGTTCGCGGGCTGGTCTCGGAAATCAATATCGTCGACACGGGCTCGGCCGACGACACCGTGCGAATCGCGAAACGCCTGGGCGCAGACATACGCGAGGAACAGTGGAACGACGACTTCAGCCACGCGCGAAACATCTCGCTTGGGATGGCGCGTGCCGACTGGATACTGGTGCTCGACGCCGACGAGGTGCTCTCGCCGGAGGCGATTCCCAAGATAAAATCCGCAATTCGGAACCGGAACATCACCGCATACCTGCTCTCCACTCGAAACTATATGAACGATTCGACCGTTGCCAACTTCGTCCCCAACGACGGCGGCTTCGGGCCCGCGCGCCATTGCAGGGGCTGGGTCGAATCCCGAAAAGTGCGGCTCTTCAGAAGACTGCCCGGCATATGCTTTGAAGGAGAGATACACGAAGTAGTCGGGCCGTCGGTTCGCCGCCTGGGTAAGAGAATCGAGTTCCTGGACGCCGTCGTGCATCACTTCGGCCACATGGCGCCCGAGGATTCCCTGAGAGACAAGGCCGAAAGAATGGCGCGCATGGCGGAGGCAAAATGCGCAACCCGACCCGCCGACTACAAGGCGCACTATGAGCTCGGCGTTATTCTGGCGCAGCTCGGGCGTCTTGAAAAGGCCGAGGATAGCTTCAGAAAATCCATTGCGCTCCGAGACGACTTCGCGCTCGCCCACTACGACCTCGGCGTCGTACTCTCAAGGGCCGGACGCGAGAAGGAAGCCGTCGAGGAATACAGGGCCGCCGCGCAAATTGATCCGGACGCCGCCGATGCCATGAACAACCTTGCGGACTCGCTCCAGAAACTTCGCCGCGACAAAGAAGCCGAGCAAGCCTATCGCAAGTTGCTCGATAAGCATCCCATGTACAAGCGGGGCTGGAACAACCTCGGCGCGCTCCTGGCGTCAAAGGGCAGGCTGGCCGAGGCCGAGGAAGCGTTTCGCGACGCCCTGCGCATTGATCCACAGTTTTCAGACGCGCGACAGAACCTGCAGAAACTGCAAGGCCTGAAGCCGCGCGGGTCCGGTCGGGAAAGCCGGGGGCCGAGAGCGCCGCGGCTCCGCCCGGGTATTTCGCTTTGCATGATAGTGCGGAATGAAGAGGAAAACCTGCATGGTGCGCTGAAGCGGATCGGGAATGCCGTCGATGAACTCATCGTTGCCGACACGGGCTCTACCGATAACACGCGCTCGCTCGCTGAAAGCGCCGGAGCAAGAATTTTAGATTATCGATGGGCAAACGACTTCGCGGCCGCGCGCAACTTCGCCATATCGAAGGCCTCGCACGAGTGGATTCTTATCCTCGATGCCGACGAGACGATCGGCGTCGACGACCTCGCCGCGCTCAGGAGCCTGACACAAAACACGGGCGCGCTCGGATTCAGCTTCGAAACCCGCAATTATTCCCGCGACTCCTCGCTTGAGGGCTGGCGTCCCGTGCGGCCGAACGACAAAATGGCGTGTACTTTCCCCGGCTGGTTTCCGTCCGAGAAAGTGCGCCTTTTCCGCAATGCGCCGGAAATAAGATTCGAAGGAGCGATCCACGAATTGGTCGAGGCCTCAATACTTCACGCGGGCGGCGTGATCGAGAGGGCGGGCATCCCCATCCACCATTACGGCTACGACCGCGCTCCCGAAAAAGCGCAGGCGTATTTGGAGCCCGCGACTCGAAAAGCGCTGGACGATCCCGAGAGCGCCCAGGCGCAATACGAACTCGGCGCCGTTCTTCATCGGCTCGGACGATTCGAGGAAGCATGCGAAGCCCTCGGAAAAGCGACGGGGCTCGCCCCGGAGCAGACGGAATACCTTGTCGCGCTTGGAGATTCTCTAAGGGCCGCCGAAAAGACGGGCAAAGCCGAGACGGCTTATAGAAAAGCGTTGCGACTTCAACCCGGCCTTTCCTCCGCCCATCGCGGACTCGGGATTGTCCTCTTCAGCCAGGGGAAAGTCGCCGCCTCACGCGAGGAGTTCGAAGAGGCGCTCCGTCTCAGCCCGCACGACGCCCAGAGCCTGACCAATCTGGGGGTCATAGCATCCCGGGCCGGAAACACCGACGAGGCCGCAGAACGCTTCAGGCGCGCTCTCGATATCAATCCCCACAACGCCACCGCCAAGGATAACCTTCGGATACTTTCCGTCGGACCGGCCGGCTTGCCTTCGGTGGGACTTTTGATGATCGTGAAGGACGAGCGGGACAACCTGAGAGAGCTGCTCCCCGCGCTCGCGCCGTGTTTCGATGAGATCGTCATCGTGGACACGGGCTCTGTCGACGACACCGTCGCGTTCTCGAAGAAATTCACGGACAAGGTTTTTACATTCCCATGGATCGACGATTTCTCGGCCGCCAGGAACTTCGGCCTGGCGAAGATGCAGGCCCACTGGGTCCTCTGGCTCGACGCCGACGACAGGATGAAGCCCGAAGACGCGGCCATGCTGCGCCGACACATATCTGAAGACAAAAAAGCATTCCTGCTCCGCGTCGTCTCCGGCATCGACGGCTCCGGCACGGGCGAGTTCCTGCAGCTTCGCCTGTTCCCCAACATCGAAGGGATAAAATGGGAGGGCCGCATCCACGAGCAGCTTCTGCCGTCAATCGAGCTCATTGGATTGGGCGTCGAAACCTTGTCGAACATCGCGATCACTCACATGGGTTACGACAGCCCGGAAGATTTGAGAAAGAAAAGCAGGCGCAACGCAAGCCTGCTCGAAAAGGAGCGCGCATCGAGGCCGGACGACCCCCACGTTCTGCAACATCTCGCGCAGGCATACGGACTGCTGGGCGAGATCGATAAGGCTGTCGAGGCTTCCGAAGCGCTCGTCAACTCCCGAAATCCTCAGACTCCCGACGAGTTCCTCGCCCATTCGATGAACCGGCTCATCCAATACAGCCTTATCCTGAATGATATCGATAAAGCCAGGCTCTGGGCCGACCGAGTGCTCGAGGTGTATCCGCAAGATCGGCTCGCGCGATATTTCCTCGGCGAAATCCGATATCGAGAGAATTTGCCGAATGAGGCAATCGAATGGTTCGAGCAATTTGTAGACGGCGAAGATGTGATCGGGTGCGTCCCCGTGCCGTGGGGAACGCTAACCGCAAGCGCGCACAATTTCCTCGGAGTCCTCCATGAGCAGATCGGAAAACGCGACAAGGCGCGCGCGGCGTTTCGCAGGGCAATAGAAGAGGGGGCGAGAGTCGAAGCCCACAAGAACCTGGCGCGTCTCCTCCTGGAAGACGGCGGGCCTGCCGAGGCCGAATCCGTTCTGCGGGCGGCGTCGAAGCTGCAGGGCGATGACGCCGTCGTCTGGATCAACCTTGGGGCGGCGCTCGCGCGCTCGGGCAAACTCCGCGAGGCAGCGGAGGCGTCCCGAAAAGCGCTCGAAATCGAACCCGACAACACCACCGCGCGGCAGAATCTCCGCCGGATCGAAGGCAAGTTGACGGCCCGCAAAAGCGCTCCTGCCAAAGCCTACACTCTCAGCGCATGCATAATCGCGAAAAACGAAGCCAAATGTCTGGGCGACGCCATCGATTCGATCGCCTCGATCTGCGACGAGATCATCGT
>CBFDAY010000154.1:0-6710 GCA_965602895.1 uncultured bacterium | reverse complement strand
GTGGAGTTTCCCCATTTTTTCAGAGGGTATCGAAGAGCCATTGTTGTCTATCTGGGTGTATTGGGGGTGGGGAGGCGCATAGTGGGCCTTTGGAGGTGCGCTCTAAGATCGCCGCAATGCCGTCGGCTATGGCGTAGTAGTGAAAGTCCGGCGCGCCGAATATGCGTTTGGACGCCCTTATGACCTTGTGCAGGAGCGATGTCAGGTTTATTGTTTCCCCCAAATATACCGCCGCGAAGTAGGCCGCGCAAAGCACGAGCGCCACCAGGTTCTTAAGACTCCGATAGCTCCTGACGCGTATGTCCTCCAATCGGTAGCTCTGCTTGATGAAGCGTATGGTGTCCTCAATTCGCCAGCGCGTCAGATAGCCGCCCACGATGAACCAAAGCGACTTGCGAGTCCTCTTGAGCTTAAGGTTGGTCAAAACCATCAAGGGCTCCTCGCCGAATCCCTTTATCACGACCAGACACATCTGCTCGTCGCGGCCCGGAATCTTGACGGGCCGAAAGCCGAAATGGATCGTGTGCGCTTTTCGTTCGCCGTGTTTCTCTATCACAATTCGCTCTGAGTAAGGCATCGAGCAAGTAGCCGCAATCTCAAGCACAGAGCGGCTTGCGCCCCGGAACATGAGAGAAAAGTCGCTCCTCAGTCGGACGATGAACCGACGGGAGTTATCCAGAAAATCCTCAATCAATATCCTCCTTGAGCCGCCCCGGTCCATCACCCAGACGCCCCGCCCCTTGGTCTGTGTAGATATCAGCCGCACGGCCTTTAGTATCTCGTCGTTCTCGCTCACAAACCCGGGCGCGTCGGCGGAGTAAAGCGACTGATAAAGCGGCGTGATACGCCTCGACTCACACTCGCACGCCACCACCTCGCACATCCAGTATCCCTTCACGATTTCCCCCGTGCTGCCGTCGCGAACAAAGGCAAGGTGTTCCATCTTCTTCGCATGGGGCTTGCACACATCACTGGGGTCTATCAGCAGAAGCGTATCCTTTTTCACGCGCCTTGAGCCCATCTTTGCAATATCAAAGAGCAGCGACTCCTCCAGACCATCCTCTTTAAGATTGCGCGAAAGACGAGTCTCGGTCTTAATCAAAGGAATCCTCTCGTTCAGCGACCTCGCGATCTCGGAGAGCTTCACATCACCCCTGGCCTGGATCCCGTAAAGCATCTGCTCGATGAATCGCCGCGTCGGCTTGGAAAAATGGGGAGAGAGTTTCCCCGAAAAATCATGAATTTGTCCTCGCAATTTCAGTGCTAATCCGCTATAATGCATACGCTTAGGCCTCCCGTGATGATGAGTGACTTTTCCGTCTTTCAGGAACAAACTGCAACCACAAGCCACTTTATCACGCCGGAGGCCACTTTTTCACCTGCCGCCTGCGCCTATCCATCAACAACAACACGACTTATGAAATTCCACCTGCATTTTTTGGGGAAACTCCACCCATAAGAACTTTTAGAGTGGACTCACGGCTGACATGCCGAGCCCGAAGACCCATCATCGCTCAGCGGAACGACATAGGGACCTTCCGGAATCACGGCTATGCGCGGAACTACTCCGATCAATTTAGATGCAAGAAAAATGCCATCTTCCACTGATTCGACAGGCTCGGCAAAGGTCAGCGGCCAATCAGGCCCGGCAATCCCGGTAGAATACAGATATATCTTCGTCCTGCGTAACACCTTGACAAGCATTTCCACTTCCCATTGGTCTATGACGAAGCTGCCGAGCCTCGAAATGTGCCGCACGAATTTGTCGTAGTCGCCGAGATTCCGCAGATTTTGCAGTACGCGTCGGAACTCGCCGCTGCCGAGGCCGTCTGAGCACTCCGCCGCGATTATCACGGCGCCACCCGGAGACAACACCCCCAGGGCGCCCACAAGCCCTTTGACAGCCTGGTAATACGTGGTGTCAAGGGGATAGCCGCCGCCTGTTGTGACCACGACGTCGAACGGCTTCTCGGCGCGCGCCGTGCAATATCGTTCGGTCCATTCGCACGCCTCGGCGTGCGAGCGCACAAGGTCGCCGCAGAAGATTCCTCCGATGCGGCGATCTGCATCGATAACCGCGCTGACGCAGAAATCCACCCCCGCGGCCAAAGCGATCTCCGTAAGCTCGGCGTGCAACGGATTCGCAGTCAGCTCACAGTTTCCGGAGCCGGGATGCTCGAGGAATTTCGTGCCATGCAGATGTTTAATACTCTCGACGGAGGTCAGGCCGACGGCCACCGATTTCCTGCCGCCCGAATAGCCCGCCATGAAATGAGGCTCGACAAGGCCCACGACAAGCCTTAGATCGCTCTCCATATACGTCCGGTTGATCTCTATGGGGGTTCCGCGCGACGTGCTACCGACTCTTGCAATTGACGAGGGGTCGCGAGCGTCGTGAATCACCACGCGGTATCCTGCGGCGATCTCTTCGCCAAGAATTTCCGCGAGTTCGGCATCGGTGGGCGCACGATGAATTCCGGTCGCCACAAGCAGGCTGATCTTTTCGGACGGAATACCCGCGCTCTTGAGCGTCTCGATTATGGGAGGCAGCAGGGTCTTGTTGGGAACGGGACGCGTGATATCCGATACCACTATGCACGCGTCGCATCTGCCCGAGGCGATCTCCCGCAGAGACGGCGTACCTACCGGTCCGTTAAGACATTCGCACAGACGCGCGGCCGGCTCCCCGATGAACGGCATATCGCGGGTCCGAAAGACCGTTATGTCGCCGCCGAATTCCACGTCGAGGCCGCGTTTTCCGTATTTGAGGGTTGTTTTCATAGGGTCCCGGGAGGCATGTTTCGACCGGCTCGGCGTCTGAATTTAACCACAGATACCCACCCAAGTCAACAGATTATGACTTGCCGCCGCAAAAGGAGGGGGCCCGAAAAGGGTTGAATATGCGCATTTGTTATGGTATTCTTAACTACCATTAATGACAGCGGCTTGCGACTGTGACTCTGATGGGGAGACGGCGCTCCTCATATTGTTTCCGGCTTGGGAAGCGCCTTTCGGCCCGATACGAAGGAGGCGGACATGGGAAAGATCACGATGGTGGGCGCCGGGAACGTCGGCGCGACCGCCGTCCAGCATATTGCGCAAAAAGAATTGTGTGAAGAACTTGTAATGATCGACGTCGTCGAGGGCCTGCCGCAGGGCAAGGGTCTCGACATGTGGGAGACGGCCCCTCTGCTCGGGTCCGACACGCGGGTTGTGGGCAGCAACGAAATGGCGGACATGGAGGGCTCAGACCTCGTCCTCATCACGGCCGGCCTCGCGCGCAAACCCGGGATGTCGCGGTCGGACCTGCTCGACAAAAACGCCGCCATAATCCGCTCGATAGTCGAGAACGTGGTTAAGCGCGCGCCCAAAGCGATAATCATGGTCGTCACCAACCCGCTTGACGTGATGACCTATCTTGCATATCGCATCTCGGGCTTCGGCAGGGAGCGCATAGTCGGGATGGCGGGCGTGCTCGACTCGGCCCGGCTGCGCAGCTTCGTCGCGATGGAGCTGGGGGTATCGGTCAAAGAGACCCAGGCGCTGGTGCTGGGCGGCCACGGCGATTCGATGGTCCCGCTGCCCAGGTATACGACCGTGGCGGGCATCCCGATCACTCAACTGATGGATGAGGAGACGATATCGAGGCTCGTCGCGCGGACCCGAAAAGCGGGCGGCGAGATAGTGGGCCTTTTGAAAACCGGGAGCGCGTACTATTCGCCGGGAGCGTCGCTCGCGGAAATGGTCGAGGCCGTAATGAAAAACAAAAAGCGGCTGCTCCCCTGCGCCGCGATCCTCGATGGAGAATACGGCCTGACCGACATGTGCGCCGGAGTGCCCGCATTGCTCGGCCGCAACGGCATCGAGAAGATAATCGAGATATCTCTTGAACCTTCCGAACTGGGAGCGTTGCAGGCGTCGGCCGAGGAAGTAAAGAAGGACATCGAGCGCCTGGATCTGCCATGAGCTACGCCGAATCGCGCAACGCCCTTCGGCCGACCGGGGCCGTGATCGACCTCGGGGCCGTCGAGCACAACATGGCGCAGGTGCGCGGCCTCGTCGGCGATTCGGTGGAGATACTCGCCGTCGTCAAAGCCGACGGATACGGGCACGGAGCGGTGAAGGCAGCCCGGGCGTGCGAGCGTGCGGGAGCCGCGGCGCTGGGTGTCGCGCTGGTCGAAGAAGGCCTGGAGCTGAGGCGCGCCGGCATCCGACTGCCGATACTCGTTCACTGTTGTACTCGCGAGGACGAGATAGGCGCTATCCTCGAAAACGACCTGATGCCGACGGTTGCCTCGCTTGAGTATGCAACAAGGCTATCGGAAAAGGCCGCGAGAGCGGGAGTCACGGCGTCCGCGCACGCGGATATAAATACGGGAATGGGCCGAATCGGATTTGAGCCCGAGACCGCGGCGGAGCAGATCGCGAAAGCGGCGCAGCTTCCCGGCATAAGGCTCGACGGAATATACACGCATTTTTCGACGTCGGAGATCCAGGACGATCCATGGACGATCGGGCAGCTGAAGAAATTCGAAAACGTAATAGAAGACCTGTCGGCCCGCGGCGTAAAGCCGCCGAGGATCCATGCGGCCAACAGCGGCGCGGTCATCAACTATCCCCAGGCGCATTTAACACTGGTTCGGCCCGGCCTGATGCTCTACGGCGCCTATCCGGGCCCAGGCTTGGAAAGGAAGGTCGAACTGAGGCCCGCACTCAGGCTCGAGACAGCGATAGTCTTCCTGAAGGATATTGAAGCCGGGACCCCGCTGGGCTACGGCCGCAGCTTTGTCGCGGCAAAGCCGATGCGGATCGCCACGGCCAACGTGGGCTACGCCGACGGGTATCCCTGGCGGCTGTCGAACGGATCGAGCGCGCTGGCGCGAGGAAGGCGCGTGCCCATAGCCGGCCGCGTGAGCATGGATCAGCTCCTCGTTGACGTGACCCCGGTTCCCGACGCCGCGCTCGGGGACACCATCACGCTACTGGGCGAGGACGGACCCGAGCGCATAAGCGCCGAGGACCTCGCCGAATGGGCGGGCACGATTCCGTACGAGATCCTGTGCGGAATCAGCAAGAGGACGCCGAGGCATTACGTGGGCGGGAATAAAGGGAATTAATTAAAGGATCAAAAGAATTAATAGGGACTGTCCCTAAGCGATAAGAAGAAAGGATGGCGAAGGTTAACCTGAATGAACCCCAAAGGATTTGAAAAAGCCGCCGAGTCTATTGAGGCGCTTGAAAAAAACATTGCTTCGATAATCTTCGGCAAGCGCGATGTGGTCCGCATGGCGATCGCGGGACTGCTGAGCAAGGGGCACCTGCTGATAGAGGACGTGCCCGGAATCGGCAAAACCACTCTCGCGCGGGCCATAGCCAAGTCGATAGATTGCACTTTTCAGCGAATTCAGTTCACGAACGACCTGCTGCCGTCGGACATAATCGGCGTGACAATATACAACCAGCACACCCAGGAATTCGAGTTCAAGGCCGGCCCCATATTCGCCAACGTGATCCTTGCCGACGAGATAAACCGGACCACGCCGAAGACACAGAGCTGTCTGCTGGAGGCCATGAACGATTTGCAGGTCTCGGTCGACGGCGTGACGTACCGGCTGCCCGAGCCGTTCCTCGTGCTGGCCACGCAGAATCCCGTGGAGTTTCACGGCACTTATCCTCTGCCCGAATCGCAGCTCGACAGGTTCATGCTGAAGATACGAATGGGATATCCGCCGGGCGAGGACGAGAAGGCAATGATAACCGGCCAGCAGGTAACGGCGCCAATGGACACGCTCCAGCCGGTGGTCGACTCTAAAGACATCTGCACAATGCAGAACATGATCCCGGAAGTGAAGGTCGAGCCCGCGCTCGTCGATTATCTCATGGCCATAGTCGATGCGACGCGGGATTCTTCCTCGATAGAGCTTGGAGTGAGCCCGCGCGGAGCGATGAGTTTATACAAAAGCGCCCAGGCCAATGCGTTTGTGAATGGGCGAGGCTACTGCGTTCCCGACGACATCAAAGAGCTGGCGATCCCGTGCCTTTCCCACCGCATAATTCCCGCTACGGGACTCAATGTCGAGAGCGCCCGCTCGGAGGTCGGCGAGCGGGTGATAAGCGAGATACTGGCCCGCATCCCGGTTCCACTCTGATTTCTTTTTATAAGGCAAGGTGTGCGGCTTGGCGCCGAGTTCTCCTAAATCATCCCGCCCCATGAAGACGACGTCGCGCGAGACGTTGGTCTTCCTCTTGCTGCTGGTATCCATAGCGACGGCCGGATTCAACAGCGGCAACAACCTGCTCTACCTTATTTCGGGCGTGATGCTGGGAGGCCTGCTCGTCTCATATGGAGTCGGTCGCATAAACCTTTCGCGCCTAAAGGCGCGAAGACTGCTCCCCAAGCGCGCTTTCGCAGGCCATCCGTTCAGAATTGTCCTCGAAGTCTCCAACGGCAAGAGATTCCAAAAGTCCTTCGGTATAAGCCTCGATGAAGGAACAAGCGGACAGGCCCCCCTGTTTTTCATGTCGATAGAAAATGGCGGCAAAGAGTCCATGGGCAGAGAGGTTCTGCTCGACCGCCGGGGGATATTCAGATTCCCGCCGCTGGCGCTGAGGTCCACATTCCCCTTCGGCTTGTTCAACCTTAAGAAGGGAAAAGCCTCCGAAATCGACGAAATAATCGTTTATCCGCGCATATACGACATCGAAACCGC
>CBFDAY010000153.1:0-6731 GCA_965602895.1 uncultured bacterium | reverse complement strand
CGCGGCGTTCGGACTCACCGGCTCACCGGAATTCCACCCCGTAGCCTGATCGTTCGCATTGTGGGAGACCGCAATATGCGGACATTCGGACGGCTTGAAAAATAGATGGCAGTGCCGCCCTCTATGGGTGTCTGATTATCCAACAGATCGAAAATGCGTCGCTGAGATCGTCATGCCGACTGGGCGTATCCCGGAGGAATGAAAATTGAAGCAATCAGCGGATGTTGTTATTATCGGCGGCGGCGTCGAAGGCTGTTCCATCGCCTATAATCTCGCAAACGATGGCTGCGGCAACGTTGTTCTCATCGAGAAAAATACGCTCGCTTCGGGCTCCACGGGCAAGTCGTGCGGCATTATCAGGACACACTACTCCCAGGAGATCCTGATGGAAATGGCGCACATGAGCATGAGCGTGTTCGGCCGATTCGAGGAGGAGTTCGAGGCCCAGTCCGGTTTTGTCACAAACGGGCTGGTATTCCTGGGCACGATCGAGGAGACACCCGGCCTCCGCGAGGTCACGGCCATGCAGCAGAAGCTGGGCATCCGGGCCGAGCTTATCTCGCCTGACAGCATTCCCAAGTACCACCCTGATATCAAAGTCGAAAACGTCGACTTGGCCTCTTATGAGCCCGACGCCGGCTTCGCCGATCCGTATGGTGTTACCGTCGGTTTCGCGGGCGCGGCAAGACGCCTGGGCGTGGAGATCAACGAGGGCGTAGAGGCTACCGGCATCGAAGTCAAGGACGGCCGCATCGAGGCGGTGCTCACGCGCGAGGGCCGCATCGCTACCCGCAAAGTCGTCAACGCAGCCGGGCCGTGGGGCAGGCGAGTGGGCCGGATGGTCGGCGTGGACCTGCCGCTGTTTCCAATCCGTTTTCAGGAGGCCGTGATGAGGCCGGCGGCGGATTATTCGCTTTCGATGCCGACGGTGTTCGACCAGAGGACAATATGCTATTATCGTCCCGAGAGCGGCGGATTCATGATTTTCGGCGGTGGGGTCATAGAGATACAGACGATTGATGATCCCGACAATTACGAGGAAAAGCCCGACGCCGAGTGGGTGGAAAACGTGGCGGACACTCTGGTGAACACAATGAGCGACGCCCACGACATGAAGTATATTCGCGGATGGGCCGGGCCCATCACCGTCACGCCCGATTTTAACCCCCTGCTCGGGGAGGTCGCCGAAGTGGAGGACTTCTATGTCGCAGGCGGTTTCAGCGGACACGGCTTCAAGCTCTCGCCCATGGTGGGCAAGTGCATGGCCGAGCTTATTCTTGGTGGAGAGGCTACTTCCATCGACATAGCGCCCATGCGCCCGTCACGATACAAAGACGGCGAGTATTTCCAGTCCAAGTACTCACGCTCGCCGCTTACTTGAGTCTCTTGTCAAGCGTCAAGAAACATGAATTTGGCTTTCTAATTGGAGTGAGTTTGGAGAGGAGGCGAGGTATGGGAAGAAGGGTAGGAATTGTTGGGGCGTCTGTGACGCCGTTCAAAGGGCGATGGGTGGAGAAGACATACTATTCTCTTGCCCAGGATGCCGTCAGGACGGCGCTGCAGGATGCCGGCATGTCGGTGAAGATGTTGGACGCCGTCGTGTACGGCATCTACAATGACATCTTTCAACGCACGTGTATTCCCGAGCATGCGCTGCAGGGAATCATCGGAATGCAGGACAAATTCGGCATCCGCGTGAGCAACGGCGGCGCAACCGGCGCTTACGCCCTTTCGGCCGCGCACGCCTATGTCGCCTCCGGCCGGTACGACGTGATGCTGGTGCTCGGGGTTGAGAAATCGACTGACTGCTTCGATTTCCTCTCGATGTCGCGCACGCCCGAGGTAATCAAGACGATCGGCTGGTCGGGCGACAGCTTCTTCGAGCAACCAATCGGGTGGACCGCATCCGATTCCTATGCCGAGGTCGTGCTCGCATATATGGACGAGCATCCGGACGATCTCAAGCCCGAGATAACCGCCCAGATTTCCGCGCTCTTGAGCCGGCAGGTCAAAGGCAACAAATTTGCCCAGAGACAGCACGATCAGGTCACGCCCGAGGAAGTGCTCAACTCGCGCGTAGTCGTTCATCCATTCAAGCAATTGGAGATCTGCGTGTACTCCGAGGGGGCTTCGGCGATGATCATAGCCGAAGAAGAAAGGGCCAAGTGGATCGCGAAAAACATGGGCTTGCCTGTCGTATGGATAACGGGCGTGGGAGAAAGCAACGAGCACTCCTTTGCAGGCAAGAAACAAAAGGTGATGAGCCGCATCATGTCCGATCATCATGCCGCGCAGAGGGCATACAAGATGGCCGGCATCACGGACCCGCTCGAAGAAATCCAGGTCGTTGAAGTCCACGACGCGTTCATTCACCAGCTTGAGATAACGCTGGCCGAGATGGGATTCGCCAAGCTCGGGCGCTGCGACGCGCTTGTCGAGGATGGCACGATAATGCCCGGTGGCAAGCTGCTTGTGAATCCGTCGGGCGGTCTCATCTACTGCGGGCACGCCGTCGGCGCCAGCAACATCATGTCGGCCTGGTCGGCCCGTAAAGAACTTATCGACAGGGGACTCAAGCGCGCGGCCATACACGGCACCGGCAGCACGGTGGCTCAGTATGGCGTGGTCTTTGTCCTCGAAAACGACGCCGCATGAAAGGAGGCATGAAAAGATGGCGAAAAGAAAACAGAAAGTGATTCCGGACGCGGCGATTCCTCCCGAGGGAGGGCGCACGCTGACCATAGACGGCAAGGACTATCTCGAGCTGAACGACGCCATGCACACCTTTTACCGGCGTACGATGGGGGAGTTTTCGCCGTTTTTCCTGGCCCTGAGAGACGAGAAGAAGGTCCTCGGCTCCAAATGCGCCAAATGCGGCATCGTGCGAGTGCCGCCCATGGCCGAATACTGTCCCGACTGCGACTTTGCCGACACCGAATCCGTTGAAGTCGCCGACACAGGCGTAATGCTGTCGACGCCGCCGATAACGTATTTCGCGAACAGCATGTTCCAGGAGCAGGTGCCGTTCGGTCGCGGCAGGGTTATCCTCGACGGGGCGGACACCGCGCTCTCGATAAACTTGTACACGACCACCGGCATCCTCGTGCCCGGCATTTTCAATAAGGGCACAAGGATAAAGATAGTGTTCCGCGACAAGCGGGTCGGCCGTATCACCGACATCTATGGTCTCCCGGCGTCGGAACTCAGTAAAGAGCAGCTTGCGACACCGGGTCTCCAGGATAAGCAGATCGACTGGGAGGGCGTCGTCGAGCCCAAGATACCGAAGGCCACCGCAAAGGCAACCGCCTTTTTCGACAAGGCTTTCAACAAAATGAAGAGTGTGGTCGCCGACCTCAACGACTGTGACCGCGCCAAGCAGGATATCGAGGGCTGGAAGCGCACTATCCTGGTGAAGACACCTGGCGGCAAGTTTGTCATTTCGATTGACGATGGCGACCTGTCTCTGAAAAAAGGCGGTACGAACAAACAGGATTTCGTCATGGTCACCCGAAATCCAGGCACAATTTTGAACGGACTCGCCTACAAAGGCTCGCTCACCGAGGCGATCATGAAGTCCGAGCTGTGGATCAGCAAGAACGTCGAGTTCATGACCGTCTTCAAGCTCGAGCGCATGGCCCGCTCACTGGCCAGATCGAGGAAGTAGGAATATAGCCAAGCATGTCGGAGCCCACCGCGCCAATGCGGTGGGCTTTGCTTTTTTCCGGAACGGTGTCGCGTATTCTCCGTCTGGACATTTTCCATGACAGGCAAAAATGCCTTTTGACTGGACAGGGGCCGGATATATGTGCAGGGTTCGACAAGAGATTGCGGGATCAAGTTCTCGTTAAAATAGGCACGATTGTACATTGCCAATACACAACTCTGGATTTTGGCGGCCCTTCTCTTATCGATATTTCTGATATTTCTCCATGAATTGACAAGTGCGTGACAACCTGCTACAATTATGACTAAATTGGTCAACATAGTGAACTAGGGGCGGCCACGACAAGACAATATGAAAGTATCGGCCAAGGGTGATTACGCCTGTAGGGCACTTCTTGAACTCGCTCTCAAATACGACACCGGTATGCCCGTCCACGTTGGGGCGATCGCCGAAAAACAAAGTATTCCCAAGAAATACCTTGTCCAGATACTGGTGATGCTCAAAAGCGCAGGTCTGGTTAAGAGCAAGCGGGGAGTCGATGGAGGATATCTGCTTTCCAGGCCGCCGTCCGAGATAACCCTTGGTGAAGTGGTCAGGATAGTGGACGGCCCGTTGCTTCACGTGAAATGCGGCACAGAGGACAACACGACGATGTGCGAGCTGCTGCCGACTTGTGTGATCCATCCCGTTTGGGAGGACGTGCGCGAAGCCATATCGGACATAGTCGATAACATCACTTACGAGAACCTGTGCAAGCGCACGCATGAGATGCCCCAGATGTATTACATCTGAGTCGGCGCCGTGTCATAATGGATGGCGTGCGAGAGTTCATATTTACTTTTAAAAGGGGGAATTGCTGAATGACAACGGTGCGTATTCCGGTTCCATTGCGCAGATTCACCGGCGGGGCCGAGGAAGTTGCCGCCAGCGGCGCAACCGTTGCCGAGATTCTCGACTATCTTGATCGCAACCACTCCGGCTTTAAGGCCAGGCTCTGCGAAGAGGACGGAAAGATCAGGCGTTTTGTGAATATATACGTTAACGATGAGGACATCCGCTTCATGCAGAGTCTCGGCACTCCCGTCGGCGACGGCGACGAGCTGTCGATCGTTCCCGCGATAGCCGGAGGCTTAGCCCCGAGAGGCTCAGCCGCAGGCTAGTACTCAGTTGCATGAATTCGCGTAATAATATTCTGGCTCCAAATCCCCCCTTCCCCCCTTTAGAAAAGGGGGATTTCGAGGTTTTCCGATGTCAAACAATATAACGCTTAACCTTGCGAAGAAGCATTAAGCCTGAGCGAAGCCGCCAATGAAATTCACCGAGGAACAGTTTAAAAGGTACAGCCGTCACATAATCCTCAAAGAGGTAGGCGGCAAAGGCCAAAAGAAGCTGCTCGAGGCTAAGGTGCTCGCGATCGGCGCGGGCGGGCTCGGCTCACCGGCCGCGTTCTACCTCGCGGCCGCCGGCGTCGGCACTCTGGGCATATTGGACTTCGACGTCGTCGATCTCAGCAACCTGCAGCGACAGATATTGCACACGACGGCCGACGTCGACCGCTCGAAAGTCGAATCCGCCGAGGAAACCATCAGGGCCCTCAATGCGGACGTCAATGTCGTAAAGCACGAAGAGCGATTGACCTCGCAAAACGCATTTAGCATATTCGAGGGCTATGACATCATCGTCGACGGTTGCGACAACTTTGCGACGCGCTATCTCATCAACGACGCGTGTGTCATGCTGGGAAAGCCCAACGTGCACGGCAGCGTGCTCCTTTTCGAGGGCCACGTGACCGTGTTCGATCCGGCCAGCGGCTCGTGCTACCGGTGTCAATATCCCGAGCCTCCGCCGCCCGGGATGGCGCCGAGCTGCCAGGAGGCGGGCGTATTGGGCGTCCTGCCGGGTGTTGTCGGGACGATGCAGGCCGTCGAGACGCTCAAGCTCATTCTCGGCGTCGGCAAGCCTCTGGCGGGGCGACTGCTCCACTTCGACGCCCTCAATATGAAGTTCCGCGAGTTCAAGCTGCAAAAGGATCCGCGATGTCCCGTCTGCGGCGAGAATCCCACGATCACAGAGCTCATTGATTACGAGGAGTTTTGCGGCCTGAGACGCAATAGCGATTGAGGAACCCGCCTTTCGAAGCAAATGCCTTGATTCCATAAATATGATTCTTTATGCGCTTTGGCGACGTGGCCGGGGAAATAAAAGTGCTGATTATTCCGCGGAAAATACTTGATGATATCGCCGAGCACTCGGTGGAAACCTATCCCGAGGAATGCTGCGGTATCCTTGTCGGCCGCGATGAGGGTGACGATCGCGTCGTAACAGAGTCGCACCGCGCGAAAAATGTGGCCGAGGAGCGCAGGCACGAGCGGTATCTGATCGACGAGAGAAAGCTCATCGATGTGATGAAAGCGACGCGCGGCAGTGAAGTGGACGTCATCGGTTTCTATCATTCACATCCCGATTATCCCAGCCGGCCCTCGGGGTTCGACACCGAGACGGCTGCGTGGCCGGGTTACTCATATCTCATAGCGTCGGTGGAAAAGGACGGCGTCGCGTCGGTTCGCTCGTGGACCATGCCCGATGGAAGTGACACGTTCGTCGAGGAGCCCATGAAGATAGAGGAGGACGCGCAGACGTGAGTGGGCGGAAAAAACTCGGGCTTTTGCTGACTACGAGTCCCGAACACGCAAACACCAACACCGTCATCAGGCTCGCCCGGGCCGCCCTCGAAAAGGGCGTCGAGGTGAGGATATTCCTGATGTGCGACGGGGTATTCAACATCAATCATCTCCCGTTCCTGAAGCTGACCGGCAGGGGTGTGCATATCTGCCTGTGCCAGCAGAACCTGAACGAGAGATTCCAGGACGAGGCCGACGAGATCATAATGGGCAGCCAATACGACCTGGCGCAGAACATTCGCGAGATAGACAAGCTGCTGGCCTTTTGTTGAGCGATGAAAACGACGACCGTAATAATATCGCAGACGCCCTTAAAGACGCTTCGCGTGGCCGAAGCGCTCAGGATGAGCGTGGGGCTTACGCTGTGCGACGACGCGGTGCAGGTT
>CBFDAY010000152.1:0-6732 GCA_965602895.1 uncultured bacterium | reverse complement strand
GAAAGAGATCGTCCTCTTTTCCTCCTCCGGCGCGGCGTCGGGCTCGAGCGGGGAGGTAATGCGCTCATGCGCTTTTTTGATTTCCTCGGCGCCGGCGCCGGGCTCGACTTCAAGAATTTTGTAGAAACTGTATTTTTCCCAGTCGGCCGCCATATTTTTTCCGCCTCCGGTCGGGACGCTTTCGGATATTGACTATTTCTCCTGCGCTTCCCCCGTCATTGGGACGAAGATCACCGGCAGGTCCCTTTCCTCGCTCACGCCGTCCTTGTCTTTGGTTATCAGAATCAGTCTCTGGCCCCATTTGCCCACGGGGATAACCATTCTGCCGCCCACATTGAGCTGTTCGACCAGCGGCTTGGGAACGTGGTCGGGAGCGGCGGTCACGATGATCGCGTCGAAGGGAGCGTGCTCGGGCCAACCCCTGTACCCGTCGCCGATCTTGAAGGCGATTCGGTCGTAGCCGATGCGCCTCAGCGTCTTCTCGGCGTTGCGCGCCAGCGGTTCGAGTATCTCGATCGTGTATACTTCCCGGGCGATCTCGGCGAGCACCGCCGCCTGGTAGCCCGAGCCGGTGCCTATCTCCAGCACTTTCTCGTCGCCCTCGAGCTTGAGCATCTGGGTCATGTACGCGACGACGAACGGCTGGGAAATGGTCTGATCCATGCCGATCGGGAGCGGCCGGTTGTCGTATGAATGCGCCATGTATTTTTTCGGGACGAACTCGTGGCGGGGCACGGCCTTCATGGCGGCGATGACTTTCTCATCATGAATGCCCTGGGCGACAAGCTTGTCCACGAGGCGTTCCCGCAACATCTCGGAGGAAGCCTCGCCGATTTTCTGCTCGGCCGCCGTAGCGCCGCCGTCCGGACCCCATGTCTGCAGTTGAAGCAGACACAGAGCAAGCCCCAGCAACAGTGCCGAAGGGAATCGAATTTTGACCATATAGACCACCTCGTTTCGCTTTTCATCACGATTATATCACAACACACCGTGGGCCACAATTTCATGCCTCGCACGCGCGCAAAGATTGAATTGACAGTTTAATGTGGTTCTGATAAACTCTCATTGAGGCTTTTGCCCGTAATGGGATTCGGAGCCGATTCACCCCTGACGCTTTGGCGAACCTGAATCCCTTCATGCAAACGATATAAACAATCCAAGGAGAAGGCTGTGGATTTTGAGCTGAGCGAAGAGTTGCGAATCCTGCAGCAGACCTCGCGCGAGTTTGCGCTGAAGGAACTCGCGCCGGGCGCTATTGAGCGTGACGCCAAGTGCGAATACCCCATGGACATAATGAAAAAGCTCGGGCCGCTCGGGTTCATGGGCATGATAGTCCCGGAGCAATACGGCGGGGCCGAACTCGGAGTGCTGGCCTACTCTGTGGTGATGGAAGAGATAGCGCGATGGGACGCTTCGGTTGCGCTGAACATGGCCGCACAAAACTCGCTCTGCCTCGGACACCTCATGGTGGCCGCTACCGATGAGCAGAAGCAGAAATACGTCGTTCCTCTTGCGCAAGGCGAGAAGCTTGGGGCCTGGGGCCTGACCGAACCCGGCTCGGGCAGCGACGCCGCCGCGATGAGAACCAAAGCCCGCCTCGACGGAGACGAATGGGTGATCAATGGTTCCAAGATGTTCATAACCCAGGGAAGCGTCGCCGACATCTGCGTTATCCTGGCCGTCACCGGCGAGAGAGAAAAGAAGGGCTCCATCTCGGCCTTCATCGTGGAAACCGACAGGGAAGGATTTTCCGCTCACAAGATATCAAACAAGCTCGGCATGCACGCGAGCGACACGGCCTCGATCGCGCTTGAGGATGTGCGCGTGCCTCGCGAGTGCCTGCTGGGGCGCGAGGGCGAGGGGTTCCTCGACACACTCAAGGTGCTCTCAAACGGCCGCATCGGAATCGGTGCGCTCGCTGTTGGCGTAGCCCGCGGCGCGCTCGAGGACAGCATCCAGTATTCGAAAGAGAGGGAGCAGTTCGGCAGGCCGATCGCGAAGTTCCAGGCCATCCAGTGGATGCTCGCCGATATGGCGACGCAGATCGACGCCGCGAGGCTGCTGGTACACAGGGCCGCCCTGATGAAGGACGCGGGTGAAACCGTGATCAGAGAGGCCGCCGAGGCCAAGCTTTTCGCCTCGGAGACGGCGACCCGCGCCGCGCTGGATGCGATCCAGATACTGGGCGGCTACGGGTACACCTCGGAGTTCCATGCCGAGCGTTACATGCGCGACGCCAAGCTGCTTGAGATCGGGGAAGGCACCTCTCAGATCCAGCGTATCGTCATAGCCAAGCAACTGATTCGCAATTTCTGAGATATTCGGGAGTGATGTTTGACTCCGGGAGACGTGCGACCGCCCCGCGCTTTCCTACTCGAAAAGCCTCTTGTTGCGCGCTTTCCTGCGGGCGGCCTCGGGCGTGACGACGCAGCTCTCCACCAGTTCGAGCAAGTGTTCATCGAGTATCTGCATCCCGTACCTTCTGCCAGTTTCCATGATGGAGATCATCTGCTCTATTTTGCCCTCTCGTATCGCGTTGGAAATGGCGGGTATCCCTATGAGGACCTCGGCGGCGGCCACCATGCCGGAGTCGTCTGCGCGGGGAATGAGCTGCTGAGCGATCACGCCGGTCAGCGTGTCGGACAACAGGGTCCGCACCTGGTTGCGCTGCTCGAAGGGGAAAACGTTGATGATTCGGTTGATCGTCTTCGCGGCATTGTCGGTGTGAAGCGTCCCGAACACTAGGGCGCCGGTCTCGGCCATCGTCAGGGCGGTCGATATCGTCTCCAGGTCACGCATTTCTCCGACCATGATTACGTCGGGATCCTGGCGAACGGCGACCCTGAGCGCGGAGGAAAAGCTGTCGGTATGCGGTCCCACCTGCCGCTGGGTGATTATGCTGCTCAGGTTGCTGTGGAGATACTCGATGGGCTCTTCGATCGTGATTATGTGGCACTTGCGGGACCTGTTGACATAGTTGACCATTGCGGCCAGAGTTGTTGTCTTCCCGCAGCCGGAAGGACCGCACACAAGGACAAACCCGCGCTGCGTGGAAGCCAGCTTCTTCACGCCGGCCGGAAAGCCGAGTTCGTCGATTGTTTTTATCTTTGACGGGATCGCGCGAAAAGCTATGGCGACACCGTGCGACTGAAGGTAGACGTTGCTGCGAAACCGTGAGACTCCCGGCAGTTCGTACGCGAGATCGAGCTCGCCATCTTCTTCCAAAATCTTGATCTGGCGGTCAGTCAGGATTTCGTAGACCAGCGGTCGCACAACATCATCGGTGAGCACGCCGTCGTTATTGCCGAATGTTATGGGTCGGAGGTCTCCATGCACCCTGACAACGGTTTTCGAGCCCGACATCAGCATCAGGTCGGAGCCGTCCTTCTGCACCAGGAATTCTAATAGTCTGTCTATTTCAGCCAATCCGCCACCCGCTCAGGCCGACCGTTTGCCCGCCGCCTTTTTCCTCTTCTCCTCCGCCTTCTTTTGCTGGATCATGAACTCCCGCAGGAGGCCCCGGTCTTCTATCTTCACCTGGGCCACCTTATGATCGATCTTTCCCTCGCGCAGGAGTTCGATGATGTGCTCATCCATGAGCTGCATGCCGAACTTTTTGCCCGTCTGCATCGTTGAAGGAATTCGATAGGTGTCGCCGTGACGAATGAGGCTCGCCACGGCCGAAGTGTTTATCATCACCTCGATCGCCAGCACCATGCCGTCGCCGCTCTCATTGCGCATCAGTTGCTGCGAGAGAACGCCGACGAGCGATTCGGCGAGCATCGTTCTCAACATATATTGCTGTTCCGGTGGGAACACGTTAATGACACGCTCGATTGTCTTCGCCGCCCCCCTGGTGTGCAGCGTGCTGAAAACGAGGTGGCCCGTCTCGGCGGCGGACACGGCCAGGGAGATTGTCTCCAGGTCGCGCATCTCGCCGACGACTATTACGTCGGGATTCTCGCGCACCACCGATCTCAGCGCCGAGGCGAAAGTCCGTGTGTGGGTCCCCACCTCGCGCTGGTCGACATATGCCTTGTCGTTCTTGTACTGGAACTCTATCGGATCCTCGATCGTGATTATGTGACATGGGCGCTCATGGTTTATCAGGTCGACGAGCGAAGCCAGGGTGGTCGATTTCCCACAGCCCGACGGTCCGGTAACGAGAAAGAGTCCTTGCTCGCGTCGCGTTATTTCCTTGACCACCTCGGGGAGCCCGATGCTCTCAGCCGATCGGATATCACTCGGGATGATCCGAAACGCGCCGCTGACGCCCCTTTCCTCCTGGTGGATATTTACCCTGAAGCGCCCGACACCCTCGATGGAATATGAGAAATCTATTTCTTTATGCCTGTCAAACTCCTGGAGCTGGCCCTCATTCATGATCTCGAGCAAATCGCGCTCGCTTTTTTCGGGCGTCAGAACGTCGAAACCCTCCAGCTTCACGATATTTCCGAAAAGCCTCATCATCGGCGGCGATTTGGAGCAAAGATGCACGTCCGAGGCGCCTTTTGCCCTTGCCGTCGTGAGAAACTCGTCTATGACCGCCATTGGGTACTCGCCTCCCGATGTGTTTTCCTTTAATTGAATCTGTGCTTTTCAAACGCCTTTTCGCGCGCGTGCGATTGCGTCACGACGCCCCGCTCCATCAGCTTGAGCAGATGGTCGTCCAGCATCTGCATTCCTTCGCGCGAGCTTGTCTGGATTATCGAGATTATCTGCTCGATCTTGTTTTCGCGGATCGCGTTCCGGATCGCCGGATTGCATATCATAATTTCCATCGCCGCGACGCGACCCTTCTCGTCGGAACGCTTCAGGAGGGTCTGGGCGATAACCGAGGTCAGACATTCCGACAGCAGCGCGCGTATCTGGTTCTGCGCCTCGTTGGGGAACACGTCGATTATCCTGTTAATGGTTTTGGCGGCGCTGTTCGTGTGAAGGGTGGCAAACACGAGCGAGCCTGTCTCGGCGGCCGTGAGGGCGAGCGAGATGGTCTCCAGATCGCGCATCTCGCCGACCAGGATTATGTCGGGGTCCTGCCGAAGCGCCACACGCAGAGCCGCCGAGAACGAATTCGTGTGCACGCCGACCTCGCGCTGGGTTATGAGGCAGCACTTGTTCCTGTGAACGAACTCGATAGGGTCTTCGATCGTGATTATGTGGCCCTCGCGCTCGTCGTTTATCTGGTCCATCATCGCCGCAAGGCTTGTCGTCTTTCCGCTTCCCGTCGGGCCGGTGACCAGGATCAGGCCGCTGCTGAACTGGGCTATCTCTTTCAATTGGTCGGGAAGACCAAGCTCGTCAACGGTCGCAATATCGGTTGGTATGGTACGCATTACGGTCGAAGGGCCGTTGATCTGGCTGTGCACGTTTACTCGAAACCGGGCCACGCCCTTGAGTTCATACGCGAGGTCGAGGTCTCCCGTCGCCTCGAAATGGCGTATCTGATCGTCGTTGAGCATCTCGTATATCATGCTGCGGTTCATCTCGGGCGTGAGCACCACGCCTCCGTCCCCGAAATCTATCTTTCTCAAGTCGCCGTGGACACGGATGAGGGGTCGCGCCCCACACATAAGGTGGAGGTCGGAGCCGCTCTGCTCGACCATGAATCTTAGCATATGGTCAATCGCCGGCAAAGCCTCTTCCCCTTCCTATGCTTTCGCCTTTGCCTTGGACCGTCCCTGGGAGAGCTGTGTCCGGATGAGTTCCTTGTTTGTCGCCATTTGCATTGCGTGCTTCGGGTCGATCCGGCCCTGCTGCAGGAGTTCCATTATCTGATCGTCCAGCATGCGCATTCCGTATTTGCGGCCGGCTTGCATGTAGCCCGGTATCTGGTAGGTCTTGTCGTCGCGAATCATCGCCTTTATCGACGGCGTGGCGATCAGGATCTCCATCGCCGCCACCCGCCCTGTTCCGTCGGCGTTTCTTATCAACTGCTGCGACATGACTCCGCCAAGCGACTCCGAGAGCATCGTGCGTATCTGCTTTTGCTGGTTGGGCGGGAAGACGTTGATGACGCGCTCGATGGTCTTGTAGGCGCTCAATGTGTGCAGCGTGCTGAAAACAAGGTGCCCCGTCTCCGCCGCGGTGATGGCCATGGAGATTGTTTCCAGGTCGCGCATCTCGCCGACGAGAATGACGTCGGGGTCCTCTCGGAGTGACGCCCTCAACGCCGCCGCAAACGAGTTGGTATGGATGCCGACCTGCCTCTGGTTCACCTGGCTCTTTATATTGTGATGAACAAACTCGATGGGGTCCTCGATCGTAATTATATGCTCGCCGCGCTCTCGGTTGACAAGATTGACAAGCGCGGCCAAGGTCGTCGATTTCCCGCAGCCTGCCGGGCCCGTGACGAGGACCAGGCCGTTGCGGAGTCTCGTCAGCCCTTTGACGGCGTCGGAAACCCCGATCTCTTCGGCGCTGATTATGTTCGACGGCACTATCCTGAAGGCGGCCCCCATGCCGCGCTGCTCCATATATACGTTCGTTCGAAAGCGGCTGACCCGGGGAATCTCATAACTGAAGTCAACTTCCCTGCGGACGTCGAATTCGGTGCGCTGGTCGAGGTCCATTATTCCTCTCAGAATCTCCTCTGTCGTCTCTTTGGCGAGAGGCTCAAAACCCGGCAGAGTCTGTATATCGCCGAAAAGACGTATCATCGGCGGCATTCCGACAAGGATATGCACGTCCGACGCCTTCATCTCAATGGCGGTTTTCAGTATTGCTTCCAGG
>CBFDAY010000151.1:0-6734 GCA_965602895.1 uncultured bacterium | reverse complement strand
GCTTTGAAAAGGCTCCGTTCTATGAGATACCAGAAGCGGCGAAAGAGAGACCGGATGTTAAGTTTTAATTGCGGTTGAGTAGCCAAAACGTAAACGATAGTTCCCATTTCTTTTTTTGATCCTCACGGCGAGGCGAACTACTGGTTCATCCGCATGTGGGCCCGCCTTTTGCTCTGGACATGCGGCGTCAGAATCGAGGCGACCGGAATAGAGAATCTTCCCGCCGAAGGCCCGTTTATCTTCATGTCCACGCATAACAGCCATTTCGATATCCCCGTCCTGATCAAGGCGGTCCCGCGTCAATTCAGGATAGTGGGCAAGAAAGTCCTGTTCAAGATTCCTGTCTTCGGCTGGATTCTGTCGGCCGCGGGTTACGTGAGCGTGGACAGGGGCGACAAGGAACAGGCCTTCGCGAGCCTCGATCGAGCCGCCGAAGGCGTGAGGTCGGGTATGCCGCTGCTGATATTCCCCGAGGGCACTCGCAGTCCCGACGGCTCGCTCGGGCCATTCAAAAAGGGAGGCTTCGTGCTTGCGACAAGGGCCAAAGCGCCCCTCATTCCGGTGGTAGTCACCGGCACCTACAATGTGCTTCCCAAGACCACGTGGCATATCCGCCCGGGCCGCGTCAAGGTCAGGTTTCTAAGGCCGATAGACACTTCCTCATACTCGTACGAGAGCAAGGAGGCTCTGATGGAGCGCGTGCGAGAGGCCATGTCACAGGCGCTGGATAGCGAGGCGAATCCGTCGCCGTCGCCGGGGTTGACTCCGATTCTCTAAATTGTTATGATACCTCCGTATTCGATTTTACTCCTTACCCATTTCGACGCGCCAGGCTTACATCCCTCAGCCATTTTACGTATTTCCCGCCCGGAGGGGTTTTGGTTATGATAGGAAGATACTCCAGGCCTGAAATGGCGGAAATCTGGAGCGAAGAGCACAAGCTCCGCACGTGGCTCAAGGTCGAGGTCTTAGCCTGCGAGGCATGGGCCGGGCTCGGCAAGATTCCCGCCGAGGCCGTCGAGGTTATCAAAAAAAAGGCCGACTTCTCGCCCGAACGCGTGGCCGAAATCGAGGAGGTCACCAGGCACGACGTCATCGCGTTTCTCACCGCCGTGGGTGAGCGCGTGGGACCGGAATCGCGTTTCATCCATTTCGGGCTCACGTCGTCCGACATGCTCGACACCGCGCTCTCAGTCAACCTCTGCGAGGCGAGCGATATAATCATTGAGGATCTCCGGAAACTGATGGGCGTGCTCAAGCGGAGGGCCGTCGAGCATAAGGACACCGTCATGATAGGGCGTTCGCACGGCGTGCATGCCGAGCCCATCACGTTCGGACTCAAGATGGCGCTGTGGTACACGGAGACCGCGCGCAACCTCGAGCGGATGCAGAGGGCGAAAGAGGCGGTGTGTTTCGGCAAGATTTCCGGAGCTGTGGGCACGTTTGCCAACCTGGACCCAGCCGTCGAGCAATACGTGTGCGCCAAGCTGGGCCTGAGGCCCGCGCCCGTTTCGACGCAGATAATTCAGCGCGACCGCCACGCCGAGTTCTTGACAACGCTCGCGATCGTCGCGAGTTCGCTCGATAAGTTCGCCACCGAGATCCGCCACCTCCAGCGTACGGAGGTTCTTGAAGCGGAGGAATTTTTCGAAAAAGGCCAGAAGGGCTCCTCAGCGATGCCGCACAAGCGCAATCCCATTCGCAGTGAAAACGTGTCGGGCCTCGCGCGCGTGGTGCGGGCCAACGCAATGGCCGCGCTCGAAAACATCGCGCTCTGGCACGAGCGCGACATCTCGCACTCGTCCGCCGAGAGGGTCATTATCCCCGATAGCTGCATACTGGTCGATTTCATGCTCGCCCGGCTGACCGGTGTCGTCGATAAGCTTCTCGTCTATCCCGAAAACATGAAGAACAATCTACAAATAACAAAGGGGATGATCTCTTCCGAGAGCATTTTGCTGGAGCTTGTGCAAAAGGGACTAACGCGGGAGGAGGCGTACAAGCTTGTCCAGCGCAATGCGATGAAAGTGTGGGAGGACGGCGCTGATTTTCGGGAGGCGCTCCTCAAAGACCCCGAAGTGGCCTCTCGCTTGACAGAGCAGGAACTCGAAAGCTGCTTCGACCTGGGCCATCACCTCAGGTTTGTCGATGAAATATTTCAAAGGGCGGACATTACAGGAGGTTGAAATACATAAAATGGGATCAGAAGTCGTAACAAAAACCGGATTCCTGGATATAAAACTCCTCAATCGCGGCAAGGTGCGCGACATCTACGAAGTCGACGGTGGCATACTCCTCGTCGCCACCGATCGCATCTCTGCGTTCGACTGCATTCTTCCCAACGGTATCCCCAATAAGGGCAGGGTTTTGACCGCGCTGTCGGAATTCTGGTTCGACCGCATGAAGGATATAGTCCCGAACCACGTTATCACGACCGACGTTGACGAATACCCACCCTCGACGGCGTTTTACCGCGAGATGTTGCGGGGAAGGTCAATGCTTGTCGAAAAGGCCAGGCCGTATCCCATCGAATGCGTGGTTCGCGGGTACCTGGCCGGTTCGGCGACGAAGGAGTATCAACGGGACGGATCGGTCTGCGGAATCAAGCTGCCGCCGGGCCTGAAAGAATCGGAGAGGCTGCCTGAGCCCATCTTCACGCCCGCCACAAAAGCCGAATCGGGGCATGACATAAACATTTCCCAAAAGGAAGCGACCGACATCATCGGCGAGGAAAAGGCAAGGCTGCTGATGGAGAAAAGCCTTGCCATATACAGCGCAGCAAGCGAATACGCCTCCTCGCGCGGCCTCATACTCTCGGACACCAAGTTCGAGTTCGGCGAGCATAACGGCGAGACGATACTAATCGACGAGCTGCTAACCCCGGATTCATCGCGGTTCTGGCTGGCCGAGGCCTACGAGGCGGGCAAGCCCCAGATCAATTTCGACAAACAATATGTTCGCGACTACCTCGAGTCGTCGGACTGGGATAAAACTCCGCCCGCCCCGGAGCTTCCCCCCGACGTCGTTACGCGGACCGAGGAATTATACAAACGGGCTCACTACCTTATTACGGGGGAGGAGATCTGAACGATCCATGGTAATTCAAGAACCATCATACGTCGGCGACGCGGCCCGCGAATCCGATTTCCTGAAGCATGAATGCGGAATCTTCGGAGTATTCGGGCATCCCGAGGCTGCAAAAATATCGTACCTGGGGCTTTACGCCCTGCAGCACAGGGGACAGGAGAGCGCGGGCATCGTGTCCTGCTGCGAAGGCCACCTGCACCGCCATCGCGATATGGGGATGGTTCACGACGTCTTTAGGGAGGAAACCCTCATGGGTCTCCCGGGCGAAGCCGCCATCGGCCACGTTCGCTATTCCACGGCCGGTTCCACCGTTTTGAAAAACGCCCAGCCGATTCGGGTCGATTGCGGGCGCGGACCGCTGGCCGTCGCCCACAACGGAAACCTTGTCAATGCGAAAACCAAGCGGGCGGAACTGGAGAAAAAGGGCTCGATCTTTCAGTCTACCAGCGACAGCGAGGTCATTATCCACCTGGTCGCGCGTTCCCGGGAAAAAGAGATCGAAGCCGCGCTGTCGGAGGCGTTGCGGCAAGTGGAGGGCGCCTACGCCATCGTCGCTTTAGACTCGGAGAACATGGTTGCCGCTAGGGACCCCCACGGGTTCAGACCTCTTTGCCTGGGAAAGCTCAAAGGCGCGCATGTCATCGCTTCGGAAAGCTGCGCCTTCGACATCGTCGACGCCGAGTTCGTTCGCGACATCGAACCCGGCGAACTCGTCGTCATAAACCGCCGCGGCGTGCATTCGCACTCTATCGGCGCGCCCAAGCCCGCGCATATGGGGCTGTGCATCTTCGAGCTGATCTATTTTTCCCGCCCCGACAGCATCGTCTTCGGCCGTGACGTCGAGCGCATAAGACAGAGAATGGGGGCGACCCTTTACCGCGAGGCGCCCGTCGACGCCGACCTCGTCATTCCCGTGCCCGACTCATCCAACGCGGCGGCGCTCGGCTACGCTCATGCGTCGGGGATACCGTTCGAGATGGGGCTGATAAGGAACCACTACATCGGACGCACGTTCATCGAGCCCTCCCAGTCGATACGCGACTTCGGGGCAAAGCTCAAGTACAATCCCTTGAAAACGGCGTTGCGGGGAAAGCGCGTTATCGTCGTAGATGATTCAATCGTTCGCGGCACCACCAGCCGCAAGATAGTCAAGATGATCCGGAGCGCGGGCGCCAGCGAAATCCATACGCGAATAAGCTCGCCGCCGATAACGCATTCGTGTTATTACGGGATCGACACCCCAACCCGAGAGGAGCTGATCGGGGCCAACCAATCGGTCGAAGATATCCGGCGATATCTCCAGGTGGATTCGCTTCATTATCTTACTCCCAAAGGCCTTGTTGAAGCGGCCGCCGGCGAGAATGGCGAGTTCTGTCTCGCATGCTTTACGGGAGAATATCCCATCAAACTCAAGGTTGACTTCAGAAAGCTCGAGTTCGATCGCGAGGAAAGCTCCGCAACGGCCGAGATTTAGAATGTCAGAAGGCTCCTTCACCTACAAGCAGGCGGGCGTGGACATCGACGCCGCCGATTCCCTCAAAAAGAAAATCGTGCCTCTGGTGCGGGCTACTTTTTCGCCCGGAGTGCTTCAGGACATAGGCCTGTTCGGCGGCATGTTCAGGCTCGACGGTTCGCGTTTCCGGGAGCCCATTCTGGTCTCGAGCGTCGACGGCGTCGGCACCAAGCTCAAGATCGCCTTTGAGAGCGGCCGCCACAACACCGTCGGAATAGACCTCGTCTCGCACTGCGTAAACGACATCCTCATGCAGGGCGCCGAGCCGCTCTTTTTCCTGGATTACCTTGCGATGGGGAAGCTCGACGTCGAAGTCGCCGAGCAGGTTGTCGCAGGGCTCGCCGAGGGCTGTCTCAGGGCCGGGTGCTCGCTCATCGGGGGCGAGACGGCGGAGATGCCCGGCTTTTACAATCCCGGCGAGTACGACCTGGCGGGCACGATAGTCGGCGTTGTGGACAAGGAAAATATCATCGACGGCTCCGCTATTCAAGAAGGCGACCCGATTGTCGCGCTCAAATCGTCGGGGCTGCACACCAACGGGTACTCGCTCGTTCGCAAGCTTTTTCTCTCTTCCGGCAGGTACACCCTCGACCGGCACATCGATATGCTTGGCAAGACTCTGCTCGACGAACTGCTCGAACCGCACCGGTGCTACGCAAAACCCGTCCGAAAGCTGTTCGGCAAGATCGATGTGCGCGGAATGGCGCACATTACCGGCGGAGGGCTTACGGGCAACGTCCCACGCATCCTGCCGAAGGCGCTGGACGCCGAGATAGACATGGGCTCGTGGAAACCGCAAATGATCTTCGAGCTGATAAGGCGCGACGGCGACATCGCGCGCAATGAGATGCTGCGAACTTTTAACATGGGCGTCGGCATGGTGCTTGTCGTGCCGCCCGGTGAAGAGGCGGATACCCTGGAGAACCTGAAAGCGGACGGCGAGGAGGCCTGGACAATCGGCCGGATAGTGCGGGGAAGCGGCATCGTGAGGTTTCGGGAGCAATAATGTCCGCGCTGAAAACATACAGGATCGAGGTCGCCCTCAGGGCCAAGGTTCCCGACGCCGCCGGGACCGCCGTCAAGAAGAACATCGTTGAGGACCTCGATATACCAGTTAAAAGCGTAAGGACCATAAGGGTTTACACCATTCTTACCGACCTTCCTCGGGAAAAAGTCGAGGCCCTCCGGACCGAGCTTTTCACCGACCCCATCATCGAGGTCTCCACCCTCGACCGCCCGCTTGCGCGCAATTTCTCGTGGATAATAGAGGTCGGCTACAAGCCCGGCGTGACCGACAACGTCGGCAAGACATCGCGCGAAGCCATAGCCGACATCTTCGACGGCGCCTTCAGCGAGTGCAAAGTGTTTACGTCAAAGCAGTATGTAATAAAAGGGGATATCAAGAAAAAACAGGCAGAGGCCGTTGCGAAGGGCCTGCTGGCCAATGACCTGATCGAACTGTGGCGCGTCGCAAGCTTCAGCGAATTCAAGAGAAAAGGCGGAGTGGCGCTCCCGCCTCCGTTAGCGGGGAAGCCGCAGGATGTCGTCATAAAAGAGTTCGACCTCGATGTTTCGGACAAGAAGCTTGTGCGAATCAGCAGTAAGGGCATCTTGTCGCTCAGCCTCGAGGAGATGCATGCGATCGGGGACTATTTCAGGCGTCCATCCACCGTCCGCTCGCGTGCTTCGCTCGGACTCAGCGACAAGCCCACCGACGTCGAGCTTGAGGCCATTGCGCAGACGTGGTCCGAGCATTGCAAGCACAAGATATTCAACGCCACGATAGACTACGAAGACGAAGAGGGCCGCACGACACGGATCAAGAGCCTGTTCAAGAAATTCATTGTGCGCGGGACCGACAAGATATCTGAGCGCGTGCCGTGGCTCGTATCGGTGTTCGACGATAACGCGGGTGTCATCAAGTTCAATGACAAGTGGAACCTCGTCATGAAGGTCGAGACCCACAACAGCCCGTCCGCGCTGGACCCATACGGCGGAGCGATTACAGGCATAGTAGGCGTCAACCGCGACCCGTTCGGCACGGGCAGGGGCTGCCGGCTCATATTTAACGTGGACACATTCTGCTTCGCGCCTCCGGATTATTCGAAACCGTTACCACCAAGGCTGTTACATC
>CBFDAY010000150.1:0-6741 GCA_965602895.1 uncultured bacterium | reverse complement strand
TATTATCACCATTACCACTGACAACAGGCGGGCTCAAAACCGGGATGCATCCCGGTGGAAAAACAACTGTGGCGCGGCGCCGACCCAAACACAGAGAAGACGCCGCCTGTAAAGTCGCGCCGAGTGAGTCTTATGTCTTTCAAAAGATGGACGTCACGCAAGCAACCCCGGAGTTAACAATGAAAAAGCTCTGGCCCGTACTCGCTCTGTTGACGCTGTTCGTTTCGCCTTCCTCGACCGATGCCGACGTTATCAAGCCCCAAGCGCCGATTACCTCGGTAATCGTGTATCCCGACCGTGCCCTCGTAACGCGAAGCGCCGAGTTCGATCTCACAAAAGGCGAGCACACGATCGCATTCGAGAACCTGCCCGCCAACATCGACACCGACTCTGTCAGGGCCAAGGGCCGGGGCGACGCCGCGGTGCGAATTCTTTCTCTCGAGTCCAAAAGGATCATTCTCGAAAGGCCTCGCGAGGAGCAGATAGCGCAGCTCGAAGAAGAAATTCAGAACATTAAGGACCAGATCGCCGCCGCCAAGGCCCGTTTCGAGAACCTGAACGCCGAGCTGGAATTCGTCCGGTCTGTCGGCGTGTACGCGGGCGAGCAGTTTTCCAAGGAATTTATCACGCGTCAGCCCCGCCCCGAGGAATGGAACTCGATGGTCGAGTTCCAGCGCCAGAACCTCGCGCGGCTGGCCGGGCAAATCCAGGAGACGAAGCTGCTCAGGCGCGAACTCAACCGCCGCCTCGACGCCCTCTCGCGCGAGCTTGCCGAGATACGCGGCCGCTCCCAGCGAGCCGGACAGGAGGTGAAGGTCCTGATTGAGGCGCTCTCTCCGGGTAAGTTCAATTTGCTACTCTCAAGCGTTATCTACGGCGCAGGCTGGTATCCCACCTACGACGCTCGCGCAAATGTTGAAACCGAAAACGTGGAGATAACCTACATCGGCAACATCCGCCAGAATACCGGCGAAGACTGGACAAATGTCGAAGTCGCCCTCTCCACCGCGCGGCCCGCAATCGGGGCGAAAATGCCGGAGATAACCCCATGGCATCTGCGACCGCGTCCGCGTGTCGAACGGTTCCGCATGGAGGACTCGGAGGCCTTCGAGGACAAGGCCATGGCGCCTAGCAAGCGCAAGGCCGGGCTTGCAGGCGCGCCCGCGGAGATGGCCGCAGCCGAGATAGTCCAGCGCGGCACGTCGGTTCAATTCAAGATTCAGCAAAGGATGGATATCCCCAGCGACAACGCCTACCACAGGTCGACGATCCTGGCAAAGAAACTGCCGGCCATGCTGTCGTACACATCGACGCCACGCCTCTCCCCGTTCGCGTATCTCAGCGCAAAAATCACAAACACCACCGGCGCCCAGTGGCTGCCGGGAAAAGTGAGCGTGTTCGTCGACGGCGACTTCATCGGGACCTCCGGCATCGAGCCGGTCGCACAGGGCGAGGAACTCGAACTCCACCTCGGCATCGACGAGGGCATCAAGGTCGAGCGCGAGGAACTCGTCCGAAAAGAAGATGAGACCCGCATCTTCGGCAAGAAAAAAGAGCGCGCGTTCAAGGACAAGATCACCGTCGAAAACCTCAAGTCGCACGCGATCGACCTCATGTTGATCGACCATATCCCCGTATCCCAACACGATGACATCAAGGTCTCCGACGTCAAGTTCAGCAAAAAGCCGACTGAGCGCGATCCGGACAAGGAAATCGTGAAGTGGAAGCTCTCGCTCGATCCCGGCGGAAAAGAAGAAATCACGATCGAGTTCACCGTCACACATCCTCTCGACATGGTCGTGATAGGAATGTAACGATAATAAGGCTTCCCTGAAACTGCGCACATGATGTAGGGACACGGCGCGCCGTACTCCTGCGCCTTGCCGTTGCAAGAGAGTTTGGTCACAAAATCAACCTCAGTCAGATTAATAAACAAAAACCCATATTCAGAAGGGGCTCTGCTTTGGACGAGGCTGAAATTCGCAGGATCCTGCGGGACTCAAAAACAATAGCGGTCGTGGGGCTTTCGCCCAAGCCCGAGCGCGACAGCTACGACGTCGCGCGCTACCTGCAGCAAGCGGGCTACAAGATTATTCCTATTAATCCCAAGGCCGAAGAGATTCTAGGTGAAAAGGCTTATCCCGACCTCGCCTCCGTGCCCGAGAAAATCGATGTCGTCGATATCTTTCGAAGGTCCGAACACGTCGGGCCGATCGTTGACAAGGCGATCGAGGCGGGCGCCGGGACGGTGTGGATGCAGCTCGGGATAATAAACGAGGACGCCGCCCAAAAGGCGACGGAGGCTGGCCTCCGCGTCGTGATGGATCTCTGCATACTGCGAGAACACAAGCGCCTGATGTGATTGAGGGCCGGTAGGGACCATCTCGGCAGATGGCGTATCCGCAAGGCAAAGCGCCCAACCCTTTGCGCCAATCCGAAATCGTTGACATCCTTTTGTATGCAAGACGGCGATGCAGCGATGGATTGCGAGACGCTCCAACTGGAAACAAATGGGATAGCGCCGGCCGCACATGGCAAAGGGGATCGACATGAAAGAGGAACTGCCGAAGCATTTCACGAAGTTCGTTGACAAATATCCCGATGTTTGGCAAGCGCATCAGAAGCTGACGGAGGCGACCGCCGAATGCGGGCCGCTCGACCGCAAAACCCGCGAGCTGATCAAGGTTGCAATATCCGCCGCCGCCAACCAGGAGACGGCGGTCGAGAGACACGCGGTCATGGCCATCCAGGAGGGCGCCGCAAAGGAGGAGGTTTTCCAGGCGATCCTGCAACTGATCACGATCGTCGGCTTTCCCCGCGCATCGGCGGCGCTCAAGTGGGCCGAGCGCGCGCTTGAGACATGAAAAAAATACGAGCGACCGACGGTTGATTCGACCATGGCGAAAGGAGGCGGATGCTGGAAACCACTTTCTTTGAAAAACAGTTCATCTGCGTAACACACCCCCGCAGCATAGAAGTCTCCCTCCGGGATGTAGCCGAAGGCGACGCGATATTCGTCACCGGCAAGCTGATGGACCCGGAGTTCGTCCGCAAGGTCACGGGACGCTATGTCCCCTTCACGGCCGCGGCCGCCCGGAACTATGCGCGGGGCGAGCGCGGGCGAGGAAAGAACAAGACCCTGCTCCTCGATCCGCGGCCCGGCGGATTGGCGCTCGGCGCACTACTGGTGAAACTCACCCAGGCGGACAAGGATTCCCTCGATAGCTTCGAGCGCGTGCCAGAACTGCGACGCAAGGCTCGCATTCGAGTGACGGTGGGCGCGCTCGAGCGCACGGCCACAACCTTTCTGCTGAAAGAGTGAAAGGCGACCCGGGGCTTCCCCGCTTGCCCTTGATGTCCTGCGAGCGAACCCGTTTCCGGCCTTTTTGCCCCGCCTTATTTGAAAACCGCCTCCTCTTGTGCTAACATAGTGCCTACCGCCAGGCCCCTCTCGGCATTTGATTTCCCGATTTATTCCCATGCACAGGAAAATGCATAAAGAGGCAGAATATTCTGAGAATATGAATAGAACACTCAAAGAACAACTCGACTACATCTTCAAGCCCGAATCCGTCGCGGTGATAGGCGCCAGCAACAAGCACGAGCGGTGGGGCTATGAGACGATGCAAAGCATACTCAAGACAGGCTTCAGGGGAAAGATTTATCCGATACACCCTAAGGAGAAGGTCATCCACGGCCTGACCGCCTATCCGAGCGTGCTGGATATTCCCGGCGAGGTAGACCTCGCGGTATTTGTCGTCAACGCGGCTCAAACCGTCAAAGCGATGAAAGAGTGCGCCCAAAAGGGAGTGAAGGGGGGCGTGGTCATCACCGCCGGCTTTGCCGAGATCAGCGACGAGGGCAAAAGGTTGCAGGACGAACTCGTGTCGACCGCGCGAGAGGCGGGCATCAGGTTCGTCGGGCCCAACTGCCTCGGCATCTGGAGTTCGGCCGCCTCGTTCGACTGCGCCTTCTATAAAAAGCCTCAGGCCGGGCCGATCGCCTTCATCTCGCAAAGCGGCATGCTGGGCGAATATCTCCTCGAAATCGGGCTCGCCAAGGGCTACGGCTTCAGCAAGTTTATCAGCAGCGGCAACCAGGCCGACCTCAACGTAGCCGACTACCTGGAGTATCTTGCCACCGATCCGGATACGAGGACGATTGTGCTGTACCTGGAAAGCGCAAAGGACGGCCGGCGTTTCCTCGAAGCATCGCGGAAAGTCACCGCGAAAAAGCCGATCGTCATGTACAAGGCCGGCCACACCTCGGCCGGCGCGCGGGCGGCCATGTCTCACACGGCCTCGCTCGCGGGCGACCACAGGCTGTTCGAGGCCGCCTGCAGACAGGCGGGAATAATCCTCGCCTCCGAAATCCTCGAAGCCTTCGACATCGCGGAGGCAATGGCGCATCAACCGCTCCCGAAGGGCACCCGAGTGGCCGTCGTATCCGGCGGAGGCGGCTTCTGCGTGACGGCTGCCGACGCCTGCGCCTCGCACGGTCTTGAAGTGCCCGAACTCGACCCCGAAACGCAAGAGCGAATACGCTCGCTGTTCCACCCGTACGCGCCGCCTCCCAGGAATCCGGTGGACATGATCGCGCGCAAGGGGCCGATAACCCACGCGGAAGTGCTGGAGATCCTGGCCGAGCTCGACTACATCGACGGATTCATCATATCCCCCCCATGGGGCGGATTCCACCGCGACACGCCCACGGACTTCATGCGGGAACTCATCGAATCCGCCGAGCGAATCGCGCAAGTGCCCCTGAAATACGGCAAGCCCGTCATCTGCGCCGCCGGCCGCGACTTCAAAGGCCGCCCGGTCTATGAGATCATGAAAAAGGGCGATATTCCCTTCTTCGAGGGACCCGACACGTGCGCCCGCACGCTGCAGGGCCTCGTCCAATATGCCCGCGCCAAAGAGCGAGCGCTCGGCTGAGCTTGCGCCCGGATTGCCATAATGCCGGCTGTCGTATCCGAGACTCCATAGCTTTTTCTTAAGCCATCCGGATACAGCCTCACGGGAGGAAAAGATTATGTCGGACGAAAAAACGCTCATCCTCGGCATAAGCGCGGCTCACAGGAAGAACAGGAACACCGCATATATGGTCCGCGTCGCGCTCGGGGCGGCCGAGGAAATGGGCGGCGTCGAGACCGAGTTCATCGAGCTGTGGGGCCGCAAGATCAAGTATTGCATCCACTGCGACAAGTGCCTGGTCGAGCCGTTCGAGTGCATCGTCAAGGACGACATGCGGGAGTTGTACCCCGTCCTCGATCGGGCCGACGCCATAATTTTCGGAGTACCCGTGTTCATCATGGGCGTGACCGGCATCTACCGCAATTTCATGGACAGGCTCCGGCGATACGTGCACACGGGCGGCTTCCTCTGGAAGGTCGGCGCGGCGATCACCGTCGCCTACGGCCGCAACGCCGGCCAGGAGAGCACGCTATCGGAAGTGCACACGAGCATGCGCGCGCTGCAGATGATCACGATCGGCGGCGCGGGCCACGGGGCATCGGGCTGCTCGGGCCTGCCGTACGGACCCATACCGTGGGAGGACGACGGCAAGGTCATAGCCGTCAAGAACGACCCCTACGCCATCGGCGGCGCATTGATAGTGGGCAAACGCGTGGCCGACGTCGCCAAAGTCGTCAAGCTGGGGATGAATCACGCCGACTTTAAGCACTCGAAAGGCTACCACGAGGTCGGCTTCAAAATCATCTCAAAATTCATGGAAGAGCAGCGCCAAAAAGACGCCGAGGAGGCCTCTCAGGAATGAGATGCGCCAAGGAAAAACTGGCGCCTCCGTCCTTTTGAAGAATTTCCTGCCGGCCGAATAAATTCGGCCCTCCACGACCTGCGTCAATCCGCCGTCATTTGCGATTCTGCAACCGGCGTTTTTCTGATCACAATCGTGCGCGCTGCCATGTCGCCGACGCGCTGCCAGTCTTTGGTGAAGGTCACGATGAGGATGCCGACCATGAAGTTGTAGAAGCCGTCGACCATTTTGAGAAAATTTCTCAAAAGCGCGCGCCCGAATCCGCAGGGCTGCAGGTCGGTTCCGACCACCCGTATCCCGACGATCCACTTGCCGGGCGTCAGGCCCCACCTTCCTTCCGTCCAACTGAATACCAGCAGCAAAAAGATGCTCCACACGAAGGTAAAGGCAAAGCTTGCCAACATTACGAACGGAAACATCATCATGTCGGTCTCATCCTCGAGCATGCGGAACATGCTGAGCCATCCTATTATGAAAGGCGACATTCCGGCGACGAGGATGATGCCATCCACGACCTGCGCGAACGCCCGGCGAATCAGTGACGCATACTGCGCCGTCTCGCCGCCGTGGGAATGGGTGGATACGCGGTGCCGCAGCATCAACCCTGAGAGTATGAACGCAAGCAGTATGGGAAACAGGAGATTCGCCACCTGCGGAATAAACATCATCGGGAAAAACATTCGAGGAAACGGGAAGCCGCTGCCGAATCGAGCGTCCAGTACCAGTTCGTCCCCCCTTATGGAATATATCCTGAACGAGGATGGCATGCGCGCTATCGCGACCCGCAATGAACCATCGACAGAGGACAGAGGAAGGAAATCATATGCTGAAGCTCCGGTGGAGGAAACATGTTGTGTCTCCGACCACTTCCCCTCGTGGAAAGCGATGCTCCTCAATCCGCCCGACCCGCTGAAAACTACAGCGGGCTTTCCATCAAGCGCAAAACTCTGCCAGCGGCAATCG
>CBFDAY010000149.1:0-6799 GCA_965602895.1 uncultured bacterium | reverse complement strand
GCGCCGGACTGCGCTTGCATGGGGATTTGTAGTGTTTTGCACCGCGTCGCAGGCGCTCCTCGGTCATCCGCCCATGTTGTGGTTATCATTGATTGTTGAAGGCCTTTACGCGTTGCTGATTCTACTCCCGTTGAGAAATATGGGGAGAATCCTTTCTTTGTCAAGCGCCAAGGCAGTTGGCCTGCTGATCGGAGGAATCCAGTTCCTGCCGCACTGGGACGCCGCGACGCACTCGATGCGTCAAACCCCCTCATTGCATTATCTGCAATGGCCCTCGGTACATCCGACTCATCTGTTACAGCTTGTGGCGCCGTATTATTTCAACAATGCTTTCTTTGAGGGCATCCCATACGAACTAAAGGTATACAACGGGGCGATCCCTTTGCTTTTGCTGATCCTGCTTTTTGTTCGAACAGGAGAACTCGGTCAATTGAAAAAGGTCGCAATCGGAGCGGTCGTGTTAGGCGCCTTCTCGCTTGTTATGGCTTTGGGGGAATACGGTTATCTGCATAGATTGCAAACGCTTCTTCCCCTGGTCGGAAAATTCCGAACTCCATGCCGGTACATTATGCTCTTCCACTTCGCGACTGCAGTCACTACGGCGATTGCATTCTCTGAGCTTTCAAAACTCATCCATAACGGAAACCGGCTTGCCTGGAGAAAACTCCGCTTCCTCATCGTTGCGCCGCTCATGAGCGCGCTGTTGGTGGCGCTTGCCTTTTTGGCGGACAGTTTTTCGCCTCATTTGTTTGAGAAATACTTCGCTTCCAACATAACATCAAAAAATCTCGCCCTTGCAGGACCGGCCGCTTTCATACTTGCGGCGATAATCGTTGCAGCGACAGCGCGGGGATTGAGATTCGGGCTGATAGGCATAATCCTATTCGCTACCGTAGATCAAGGAGTCTATGGACTTAACTACATCCGGCGATTTCCCGCAAGCAACATCAAGACTTTCCTCAACTCCAAAGTGATCCCTCGCGAGACAACAGAATACCGCCTTCAATCAGGGGACAACTCACTGATAATGAAGGGAGTCCGTCTTGCCGACGGCTACGCCAGCATACCCCCTAGGCGGCAACTTAACACGCTTAGCAAAACACGCCTCAAGCTCGCGGGCGCGCGATGGATCTGGGCCAAAAAGTCACGCCTCTCCGGCGGAAAAGCATACGGGATAAGGCTCGCCGAACCCCTTCCGAGGGCACGGCTAGTGGCGCGAGCGCGCGTCAGCTCGGCTCCGGACAGGGACATCGATAAAATCGATCTCGGAACCACGGCGCTGCTCTCCAAGGAAATCGATTTGCCTGGAGGGAAACCGGGCAAAGCTGTCATCACAAGTGACCGACCGGGGAAAATCAGAGTTGCCACGGAAGCCGAATCGAAACAGTTACTGGTGCTCTCGGAGAGCTTTCATGAGGGGTGGCGCGCCGCGGTCGACGGCAGGCAGGCACCTGTACTCCGGATTTACGGGGATTTCATGGGATGCGCCGTCGACGCCGGGAGTCACGAGGTGGAATTCATCTTCAGGCCGAAAAGCCTCCGCGACGGAGCGCTATTGTCCGCCCTCGGGCTTGCAATGGCGCTGGCTATTTTTCTCACGATGGCCTTCAGACGCAGACAGGGAGAAAGAAAAGGTCCGCCCATGTCCTCGGAGACATATGGTTATCGAGGATAACGCCCACGGGCTGTTCGGAAAATACAAGGGGACACACCTCGGCACTTTCGGCCGCCTTGCCGCGCTGAGCTTTCACGAGACCAAGAACTTCACTTGTGGCGAGGGTGGAGCGCTGCTCATTAACGATCCCGAGTACGTCGAGCGCGCCGAAATCCTTCGCGAGAAGGGCACCGACCGCAGTCGCTTCTTTCGCGGCGAGGTAGACAAATACACCCGGGTAGACGTCGGATCGAGCTATCTGCCGGCTGATATCCTTGCGGCCTTCTTATATGCCCAATTGGAAGCCAGAGAGCATATCCAGAAGATGCGCAAAAGGGTGTGGGAATACTACCACGAGAATCTTCGAGACTGGGCGCAGTCCCAGGGAGCGCAGCTTCACATCGTGCCGGAGCATTGCGAGAACCCGTACCACATGTTCTACATGCTCATGCCTTCCGCAGGACAGCGGCAGGGCCTCATCGCGCACTTGAGGACCCTCGGCATAGCGGGCGTCTTTCATTTCCTGCCTCTGCATCTCTCCGTGATGGAAAGGCATTGCGGCGGAAAACAAGGGGATTGTCCCGTCACTGAAGACGTGAGCGACCGCCTTGTGCGCCTGCCGTTTTACAACGAGCTGGCGGAGAGCGATCAGGCCCGCGTTGTGAAGGCCATCCTCGAATTCGACATGGCATAACCCCAAATGCTTCGCCATGCCTTTGAAAGCCCCATGCGGACGTCTCTTTCAATCGGCCGTGGTAACTCTATCTGAAACCCAAAAGCCAACAGGATGAACAGGCGAAGGGGAAAAAGGGTGGAAACCGCCTGGAATATGATCCGGCGGGACTCAGGATGACGGTTCGGAGGGCGGTTCCTCTGTTTTCGTCTCATCGGGCGGCTCTTGTGCTTTGGGTTCTTCGGCGGGTTTGTCTATCTGCTTCAGCGAGTCGTCTATTTCCTTGCCGATGTCCTTTATGTCTTCGGGCGGCTCCATCGAGTTCTTTACGCTGTCGATCGTGTCTCGATAGTATGAGTCTATCTCCTTCGTATCGAACAGGTCCTCCCTGGTGATCTCCTCGAATTGGCCCCGCACCTCATCCATTGCGCCGCGAAGATCGCGCATCAATCGGGCGATCGAGCGCGCAAGCTCGGGCATCTTCTCCGGCCCGATCACCAGGAGGGCCACCACGAGGATGACCATGATTTCCAGCGGTCCGATACCTATCATGTCGAACGCTCACCTCTTCCGATCAGTACCGACACCCAGATGCTGATCTCGTAAAGTATCAGCAAAGGACCGGCCAACATTACCTGAGATATCAAATCGGGCGGCGTGAGCATTGCGGCCATTGCGAAAATGCCGATGGCCATGTATTTCCTGTTCTTGCGCAATCCCTCGACCGAGATCACGCCTATGCGAACCAAGATTATCAGGACGATGGGCAACTGAAACCCCAGCCCGAAAGCGATGATAAACCGGAACACCTTGTTTATGTACATATTGAGGGAAAAAGTCTGCTCGACACCGTCGATGAAAAAGCCGCTGAGCGCGGGTATCAATATCGGCAGTATGAGGATGTAAGCAAAGACTATGCCCGCGTATAGCAAAACAACGCCACACAGCAACCCGCCCATGACGACTCTTTTCTCCTGCGGCTTCAGGGCGGGAAGACAGAACATCATGATCTGGTACATGAGGAATGGAAGCCCCAGAAACAGGCCCGTATAAACGGCAAGTCGCAGTGAAGCGAAAAATTGCTCGAAGAGGTCAAACGCGTGGAGAGGAACCGCGTCGCCGAGGGGTCTTCTCAGGATTTCCAGAACGGTTCCTTTGAAGATGTAACCGAGCACCGAAAAAGCGGTGACAGCAATGAGTCCCTTCACCACACGGCCCCTGAGTTCCGTCAGGTGCTCGATGAAGGTCATCCTTGCCTCATTCATTTGAGTTGTCGGCTTCCTTCGGGCTATCCTCTGCCGGCTTCTCTTCCTCCGGGCTGCCGCTCCTCATCGAATCCCTGAAATCGCGTATCGCGCCGCCAAGCGATTTCCCTATACCGCTTACCTTGCTCGTCCCGAAAATCAGCATCACGATAACCAGGATTATCAGCAGTTCCTGCCATCCAAGCAAATCAATTCACCTCCTAGCTCCGCCTTCGAGGGAATCACCGAACCGCATCCGCCGAGGCGACCCATGCGGACGAACCGCAGATCGCTTGAAACAGAATCCTTTAACCACGTCCATTTTACCATTGTCCAACCCTTTTTTGCAACTTGTCTTCGGCGGCGGATAACCTGGCGGACTCGCGTTTGCTCAGGCGCCTCGGGCGATCTCACGACGGCTTTCCCGAGCCTATACACGGGACGCCGTCGGCCCCGAACGATACATCGCGCGGCGCCGAGAGAACCCCGGCAAACTCATCGCCGCCGGGCGTGCGCGAAAGCCAGGAAAGCAGCGCCGGCGCGCCGTCGGGACCCGTGACGATCTTCGAGGCGTAGGCGTACATGTTGTCGCGTGAGAGCACGCCATCCCCGATCATCCTGTACTCGCCCAACGGAGAGTCGGCGACCAGGTAGTGGTCTCCCTCCCACGGCTCGAAATCAATCCGGTTTCGATAGCTCTCGGCATACCAGAAAGGGTTCGTCGAAAAGAGCAGATGCGACCGGCCGCCGTGCTCGAAAAGCTGCGGAACTTCCATCTCGGTAAATTTCCCGGGCCGGCAGACGGGCGGAAGAATCTCCCATTTAATCAGGTCGCCCGACCTCGCCGCCGCGACGCAGCCGCGCTCGTCAAGCGCGCCCTCGATCGATCGCGCAGTGATAAGGGCGTAATACATACGCTCGCCTTCGTGGAAGAACAGGTACGGGTCGCGCCAGGATTCCCATGGGAAATCCGACGACTCGAGCTTTTCGTAATATCTAGGGTCCGCTTCCATGAGAGGATTGCCGGGATGCTTCTCCCAATGATACAGATCGTCCGAGCGCGCCAGGCCGATCCGCTGGATCGCCCCCTGGTCCTCCCAGGATCTGGCCGTGTAGAGCATGCAGTAAAGGTCGCCGCTCTTGATGACGCTCCCGGTCCACACCGAGAGGTCGTCCCACTCGCCGCGCTTGCCGGGCCCGAGCGCCTCGCCTTTGCCGCGCCAGTCGCGCAGGTCGGCGGACACGGCATGCCCTATCCTGGCCGCGTTGTGGCGGAGTTCGGGATGATCGAGGCTGCGCGGCGCCTGCAGATGAAAGAGGTGGTATTCCGGCCCCTCGTGAATCAGCCAGAAATCCCACAGGTAGTATCCGGACGGGAAATAATTCATGGCGCACATTATAGCATACGCAAATTCGGGAGGCCATTTGGCAGTATTGAATTTTGGAGACGAATGGAGTAGAATATGCTTCATTCGGTTGCGCGAAAAGCCTGAATCGGCAATACGTTCATATAAAATTCGGAAGGGAAGGGGTCGCCATGATAGGCAAGAAGATTAGGCTTGAAAGAATAATTGACAGGAACTCCGGCAGGACGGTCATTGTGCCCATGGATCACGGCACCACGATGGGACCCATCGAAGGCCTGGTCGATATGAAAACGACGAACACCAAGATCGTCGAGGGCGGGGCCAACGCGGTGATACTCCACAAGGGCATCGTTGCGGTCGGCCACCGCGGCAGGGGAAAAGACATAGGGCTGATCATTCATCTTTCCGCGAGCACGACGATGAGCCCCGACCCCAACACAAAGGTGCCCGTCTGCACCGTCGAAGAGGCCATCACGCTCGGCGCCGACGCCGTCAGCATCCACGTCAATCTCGGCGCGGAAAAAGACACGGAGATGCTCGAGTACTTCGGCCGGACCTCGACAACCTGCGCAAAATGGGGAATACCGCTTGTAGCGATGATATACACCCGCGGCAAGAAGATCGACAACGAATACAACGTCAAATACGTCAAGCACGCGGCCAGGGTGGGCGCGGAACTCGGAGCCGACATCGTCAAGTGCAACTACACCGGCAGCATCGCTTCATTCAAAGACGTAGTCGCAGGCTGCCCCGTGCCGGTCGTCATCGCTGGCGGCGAGAAGATGGAAACCGAGACGCAGTTGCTGACGATGGTCGAGCACGCGCTCAAGGCAGGAGCGGCGGGCGTGTCGATAGGTCGAAACGCGTTTCAGCACAAGAGGCCGGAAAAAATCATAGAGGCCATCGGAAAGGTCGTGCACGACGGGGCGACCGTAAAGCAGGCGAAGAAAATCCTGGAGAAGTAGGCCATGAAAAAGATATGGGTGCATGCAGACCCCTGGAACAAGGACATCGTCATACGCGCGCTCGAATGCGGCGCCGACGCTGTCATCGTCCCAAAGGGCTGTACCCCGAAGGTCAAGGAGTTTGGCGTGATCCCCACCATAGCCGAGGACGGCGACATAGTGCTCGGCAGTGACGTCCTCTCCATCGAGATCGAGGGGAAGGAAGATGAGGAAAAGGCCGCTGCGCTTCCAAAAGACAAACAGCTTATTCTCCGGATGAAGGACTGGACGATCATCCCGCTGGAAAACATCATCGCCCAGAGGGGCGGCCTGTTCGTCGAGGTGAAGGATTCGGCGATGGCCCGGACCGCCGTGCAGATCCTTGAAAAAGGCGTCGACGGCGTCGTGCTGCGCACCGAGGACCTCAACGAGGTCCGGAAGACCGTCGACGTCGTTCACGGCATCCTGCCCAAACTCGCGATGGAAACCGCGAAGATCGTCGAGACCGAAATCCTCGGAATGGGCGACAGGGTGTGCATAGACACCTGCAGCCAGATGACTGCCGGCGAGGGCATGCTCATCGGCAACGCAAGCGACGGTTTTTTCCTCGTGCAGTCGGAATCCGAGGACAACCCCTACGTCGCCGCCAGACCGTTCCGCGTAAATGCCGGGCCGGTCCACGCCTACATACTCGGCATCGACGGGAAAACCCGATATCTCTCCGAACTCGGAACCGGCGCAAACGTGATGCTGGTCGATCATGAAGGCGGCACGCAGGTGGCGAATATCGGCCGCTGCAAGATAGAGAGGCGTCCGATGATCCTAGTCGTCGCCGAAACAGGCGGCAAGAGGATATCGACCATATTGCAGAACGCCGAGACGATAAGGCTCGTCCAGCCGGGCGGCAAGTCGGTCTC
>CBFDAY010000148.1:0-6831 GCA_965602895.1 uncultured bacterium | reverse complement strand
TTGACCCCGCCGCTGATGACCATGTCTTTCTTCCGATCGACAATAAAATAAAAGCTCTCCTCGTCCATGTAGGCCATGTCGCCGACCGACATGAATCCGTCGTGGAACGATTCGTCCGTGGCTTTCTTGTTCCGGAAATAGCCGTCGACAAGCATGCTGTTTTTTGCAAAAAACTCGCCCACTTCGCCTTGCTTAACGGGTTGGCGGTCTTCGTCGAGGAGGAGGATTTCGTTACCCTCGAAAACCCTGCCGCAAGAACCCGACTTTTTAAGCTGTTCCTCGGGCAGCAAAATGGTGTTTATTCCCAATTCGGTGGAGCCGTAAAACTCGAACAGACACTCATTTTCGAAGAGGTCGACGATAGCCTTTTTCGTGCTCATGTGAAAGGGCGCTCCGCCGACGACAAGGTTCCTCATCGAACTCAGATCATATTTCTTCTTCACCTCGTCGGGCAGACTCGCCACCATGTTGAGCATCGTCGGCACCATGAAAGTGCTGGTGATTTTCTCCTTTTCAATCGTCTTCAGAAACTGCTCCGGATCGAACTTGCCCATTACATAAGCAAAAGCGCCCAGCGTCGTATGCAGGCCTGCAAAGACGGGCGGGGCGCTGTGATAGAGCGGACAGGTGACGATGTGGCAGTCGCCGGTCGTGATCCGGAAGTTCGAGACGATGCTCATTATAAGCTGCATATCGCGGGGGCGGTTATCCCTGAACGCCCCCTTCGGACGGCCGGTCGTCCCCGATGTATATATGATGGAGGAACTCGATTCCTCCTGGTCGGATTCAATGAAAACATCCGACGCCGACTCGAGCCGATCCTCCAGGCGGCTTCCCCATGGCAGATCAGCGCCGCTGACAAGGATTTTCTCGGGCGTGACATTCTCAAGCTTCTCGACGACGGGAGCGACCACCCCCTCGAATTCGGCCCCCATCAGCAAGGCCTTGGACTGGGAGTTGTTCACTACATATTCGATCTCGTTGCTCTTCAGCCTATACCCGACGGGCACGGCGTTGGCCTTCAGCTTTCCCACGGCGTAACCGGCGACATACGACTCGATGGAATTATGCATGAGCACTGCCACGCGATCTCCGCGCCCGACTCCAATATCGGCAAGCATATTTGCCGTCTTATTGACCAACCCGGCGAATTCCTTGAAATTGAGCTGCCTATTCCCGTCCGCAAGCGCCTCCTTTGTCGGCGTTTCCTGGGCGTAAAAGGCGAGTGTGAACGGCGCCGGCTGCTCAGCGGCCTGCGCCTGCCGGCCTTCGACTGCATCAGCCATCATTGACCTCCGAATTACTCCCTTCATTGACCCGCGTTTACGTTTAGAAAAACATCTACGGACAAGCGTTTTTTGCGAGCGTTCCCGATTATACTGGAACCAAACTTAGCTGTCAAACCTGCAGGAAGAAGGAGTTTCCCCGAAAAATCGTGAAGTTGTTGTCACAATTTCAGTGCTAATCTGCTATAATGCATATACTTAGGCTTCCCGTGATCAAAAGTGACTTTTCCCTGTTTTCAGGGATATCTCGTCGATGAAAGCTACTTTATCATGCCGGAGGCCGCTTTTTCACCCGCCATTTGCCGCGCATACATTAAATGACCTCTTTGCCCCCGCCTCCGGCATGCTCACATCTGATGTAATTGGATGATATAGATTGGGATAGAGGATGGAAAAGCGTACCACGAGGATCGCAGGGTGTGGCACGTCCAAGGCTTCCTTCTCAGTTACGACCCATCGATGACTCGAAGCAGGCCTGTATCTGCTCCGACTGCCTTTTCAGGGTGAACAGCCTTTCCACTCGTTCTCGCGCCGCCTTGCCCATTTCCGAGGCGAGCAGTGGTTCGGCCAGCAGCCTGTCCAGTGCCCGGGCAAAATCATCTTCGTCAAGAGGCCGAGCGAGGAATCCCGTCTCGCCCTCGAGGACTATTTCCGGAATGCCGCCGTTGTCGAACGCAACGACGGGTTTTTCAGAGGCCATCGCCTCTATGATAGCCAGGCCGAAAGGCTCGGGCTTGGTGGAGGTATGAGCCAGGATGTCAAACGCGCGCATCACCTGCGGAACGTCGTCGCGATGCCCGAGAAATGTGACCCGGTCCTGCAACCCGCTGTCCTCGACAAACCGCCGAAGCTCTTTCTCGTAGTCGGCGTCTTCCCAGAACAGGCCTCCGACAACTACGAAATGCGCCCGTTCTTTGACCCTTGTGGCGACCCGCAGAAAGAAATCCTGCCCTTTCCATCGCATAAGCCGCGCAACATGGCCGACTACCGGAATATCGGGATCCAGTCCCAATCGCTCCTTTGCCTCGCGCACGGGCGCCGGCGGATAATTCCCGGGGTCGATACCATTGTGAACAGTGTGGATATTTTCGCGCCGCACGCCGATGCCGACGAGCGAATCGGTCACGGCGCCCGATATAGACACGATCGCTCCGGCCCCGCGCCTGAGCGACCATTTGAGCATGAGCAGCATCGGCAGGTTGAACCTCTCCGGATTGGCGATGTCGTGCATATGATGCACGACGGCGGCCCTTGTTCCCATTGCCGCCAGGGCCGACAGAACGCAGGATTTGAGGGAACTTGTGTAAAGAAGGTCGACGCTGTCTCGCTTGATCTGCGCGCGTATCTGTCTTATGAGGGAAAGGAATTCGCGGGAGCTTCCGACCATGTATCGGATCGCATCCCGGTTCGACGCTTCCTGGATGATGTTGGTGGATGTAATCGCGGGATTTACCAGGAGCGGGGCCAGCGGGACTCCCATCGATTCGATGCGTTCGGCAAGCGTGCCGCCGGGAACACAAGTTACGGATATGCTGAATCTTTCGCGATCGAAATGAGGAAGAACCCTCAGCAGGACGACTTCCCCGCCGCCGGCCAAGTCTTGATGATGGTCAACGACCAATACCCGGATCTTCCGGCCCACTCCTCGTTCCTCTCCCGCGCGCACGGTCAATAGTCCAATGCAGCCAGCCAGCGGAATTCGGGATCCGGGGTGATGACCTGTATCGTCTTGAAGTCCAGCGGCTGAAGCGTAAACGAGATCGTATTGTCCGAATCGGCAAATCCGGAATACATGCGCTGCGCGTAAAATTCCCCGCGGGCAGAGAAGCTTGTTTCCGTTATCTCATAGATGTCAGGCTTAGCAAAGCCGGGCGCAAGCTTTAGCGTCACCTTCTTCGTTCCGGGCGAGTTGTTCCACAGGCACAGGATGTCTTCGCTGCCCCTGCTAAACGGCTTCAGTACCACCGAGCCGTAGTCCGCCCCGATGATGCTGGAGTTCTTGATCTTCTTGGATTCATAAGGCACGGCGCCCGAAAGAGTGGATATGAGATGTTTGAAGGCATAAAAACCGAGGGTCTTGTGATGGTTTTCGTATTTCATCAGATAGACATATGGGCTGTCGTCGGTGGGATAATCGTAGAGACCGACCGTGAGGATTCCTTCCCCGTATTGATGGGCGATGATCGCTGTCGTGTGGAGCATCGCCAGGGCGTGGCCGACCTCGGTAGCGTCGGAATTGCGGAAGCCGCCTATCTCCGTCAGCCATATAGCGGGAGGAACATTGTATTTCCTCATAAGGGTGAGCAACTGGCTCGAATCGGCGTTCTCGTCGAGCTTGCGCCATCTCTCAAGATCGTTGAGTGACGGAAGCTCCGCATTGTACCAGAACGGGAAGTTGTGAACTCCCACGCGCTGGCAATAGCGGTGGATTCCCTTCTTGAAGAGGGTCTCCCAAATGCTGAAGTAGAGGGGATCGCCCCAGGTCTTGCGGGTCTTGTTTTCAAAGCCGGGCATGATAAGCAGCGCGGTGGGATCCTTGTCGCTGATGACCTCATGCGCCACCTGCGACGCCTTCGTTATGACCGCGGCAAACTTGTCGAGTTCCTGTCGCGCCGCCTTGGGATTTTTCTTGAACGCCTTCATTCGCTTCGGACCCAGGAATTTCTTGAGCCAGAACGAGAACGGCTCATTGGAAAGCTCGTAATAGTCCACCTTATCGCCATACCTATCGACCATCTTCTCCACGAACAGGCGGTAGGCGGAGAGGGCCCTCGCATCGTTGGTAAAATCGTAACGCCCCACCCATTTGGGAGGACCAGTGGAAAAGGTCACAACGACGCGGGTACCGGCTTTCACGGCCTGCTCTATCTCCCAATCGGAAAGCTCCCACTCGTAGCTCTTCGGTCCCTCCCGCTGGACGTTGTGCCACTGGCAATTCGCGCGATAGATCTGGATAGGATAGTCGCGCATGTATTGCATGTCTTCGACCGCTCTCTTCTCTCCGACATGGATGTGCGCAAACTTCTTGCTCTGCGTAAAAGGCTTGCCCACGACGTCCGGCGCCGCGTGCCTGCTGAAGTGCGCATACCCGCCTATCAGGGGAGTGAAGGGCCTGATATCCACCCTTAGGGGCAAGGAGAATTTCTGGGGAATTTCGCCGGCGGACAGTTTCAGATCAAGCGTGTGGTCGTAGACGGAGAGCGTCTGTATTTCCAGCGGGAGCGTTACGGTCTCCCCCGGTCGGATCGGCCGCCGCTCGAGCCGCGCATGGGTGTTCTTGGGTGAGACTTTGGCAAGCGTAATCGTGTGACCGCTCCGGTCCTCATTGACCACTTCGACGGGAAAGAAGGTGCGCTCGCCCGTGAAGATATCGACCGCTTCGGGCAGCTTGCGCGCATGAATCCTGCCCTCCCGAATGCTCAGCGAAAACAAGAGTTCCCGGCCCGGCGGCCGGCGGCCGGAAGGCCTTTCTGCGGCAGCTCCGGTGGCGGTGTCGAAGCCTATCCACCTGGAGGCCACGCTCTCGGCGCCGTGAGAATCCGTCGCTCGCAAAAGGACACGGTATCGCACATCGCAGTCGCCGATCTCGGAGGAGACCCGACCGAGGTCATACTGATGTCGAACCTCTTTTTCCTTCGAGCCCGAGCCGTCGGAAAAGCTCCACGAGTACGAGACGGCATCGCCTTCGGGGTCTTCGGAACGGGACGGGTCAAAAAAGACAGCGCCTTTGCCGCCATCTTTCCTCAATGCGTCGAATTTGATCCGAGGCGGGCTGTTCGGCTTGACCGTGACGACCACCGTGTCGGTGTCGGTGCTCCCCCGTTCGTCAAAAACCTTAAGCGCCACCTCATAATTGCCTGGTCTCCAGTATGTGTGTATGGGATGCGGCCCTGCTCCGGGCTTGAGCGCCCTCAAATCGGACTCGAAAAAGGTGGCCGCATTATCGAAATACTCGTGATCTCCGAATTCCCATCGAAATCGCGATATATTTCCTCTCGAAAGACTGCCGTCGAACCGAACCGGATCTCCTGCGACGACAACCATATCCCTTCCCGCGTCGGCCCTGAGCTCAGCGTCACATGAGGAGTCGAAGCCGCAAAAAAGCAGGGAGACGGCCAGAAAAAACCACACCCCCTGCTTTTGTATTCGTTTTCGCATTAGCCCGCGCGCCTTATCCCTACTTCAAATTCTTCTTGAAAAAATCCTCCGTGATCCGATAAGCCTCTTCGGCCTCCTCCGTATTCCGGAAGATGAACCCATGAGAGCCGTCTTCGAATAACTTGAGGGAAACCCTCTTTCTATCCTTCTTCAGTTCCTCATAGAAGTTGATCGATTCGCGGTAGGGAACCGACGCGTCTCTTTTCCCGTGGATAAGAAGCAGGGAGGCATTGATTTTGCCTGTGTTGTTGATCGGAGACAGAGTCGCCGCCTGCTCGTATTCGGGCGAGCCGGGCTCGCCGATGATCGGACTCCATGTATCTATTTTCGTCTGGGCAACCGGTTCGCTTGACGCTTTCCAGCCCTCCATGAGGGTCTTGAAATTGTAGCCGCCGAAATTCAGGTTCGCGGCGGTGACATGAGAGGTGCGAGGCAGCACGTTGCCGCCGATATATGCGCCGTGACTGGAACCCATGAGGCCCACCGACGTACTCGATGGATCATTGTAGACATACTCGACAGCTTTCACTACGTCGTCGATCTCTTTCCCCGCCAGATCGCCTGCGTTCTTGTAGCTATCGCCGTGCCCGCTGCTGCCGCGGTAATCGACAGCCAAAGTGGCGAAACCGGCTTTCAGGAATCTAAGCGCGTGCCGCTGATATGATGTGGCGGAGCCATGCTCGCCGCCGTGCACAAGCACTATGATCGGATATTTCTTCTTATTCTTGGGCCTGCTCAAATAGCTGTATACCCTGAATCCGTCCACGCTCTTGAAGCTGACCTCTTTCCAGAAATCAGCATTATAGGCTTCGCCGACGGCATCCATCAACGCCCTGTCGGCCGCCTCGAAATCCTCTGCGCGGGCGGCATTTTCCATCCGGTTCAAGTGCGGCTGCAGCGGCCGCAGATCCTTGCCGTCGCGCTTGAGTTCCATGGCAATGGCTTTGATTTTCTTTGCCAACAGCCCCGCCTTGGGGTCTTTGCTCTTATTCAACTCCACAACCATCGACTGCAGCCGTCCCTTCCCTCCGGCGGCTTGGGTGGGTTCCCCTCCATACGTGGTCCCTCCCTTCTGCGCCGATGCATTGCACGTCATCATTACAAGAGCAAAGCCGACAACAATTGAGAGAGCGACTAGCTTTTTTCGCATGGGTCCGAACCTCTCTGTTGGTGATAAACCGACGGCTCGATGTTCAATTTCTCATGATCGGCTCAGCGCTCATCCGATACAACAGGCGCGTTCCCTTTGTAACCTGAGCCCACCGGTATAAAAAACTAACAGATAATATTATACGCCCGCAGCCGGGCACGCTTGATGCGGACCCGCACTATTCCGGCCGGAGCATCGCCACTAAGGCGAAAGCACTACATTGCCTGTAACCGCTCC
>CBFDAY010000147.1:0-6879 GCA_965602895.1 uncultured bacterium | reverse complement strand
AGCGCGAAGTTTTTGCCGAACGCTTTTTCGGGGTGCTCGATGATTCAGCCTCTCTTTTGGTTTGATGCTTCGGCGCGACATGAACCTGCCGCAGCCGAATACATATATTCTATACCCCTTCCCGAATATTGCAAGAGCAAACTTCGGGATGTTCTTGCGCTCGTCCGCCCAATCCACGGGGTATGCGGCGGGAATTAGGCGCTTGTGGTAAAATGGTGTCTGGTGGGTGCGCCGAGACAACGCGAGCCGTCTTCTCTAGGAATACCGCCCATGGAAGAATACACAGAGTGTCCCGCCTGCCATACGGCGACGCCGTCGGAGAACCTCAACTGCATCTACTGCGGCGAGGTGCTGCCCCGCCCCGTGGGCGTTATCTCGAGCCTCCGCTATTCGTTTGGGGGCTGGCTCGCCGCGCTCATTGCGCTGGCCGTGCTCGTCGGTTTTCTCGCGCTGGTGCTTTGAGGGTCCAATAGAAGCGGGCGCCATGCGCACCTGGTGCGCTTCATTTGAATGAGCTTGTCCCATCTGTTAAAATGTAATCCGCTTTTTTTGATTAGATTAGGAGTTTGTGGATGAGAACCCGGATTGGAGAGGAATGATGAGAGACGCTGTTATAGTCGAAGCCCTGAGATCCCCCATCGGTCGCTCGGGCGAGCGCGGAGTGCTGCGCGAATTAACCGGCCTGGAGATCGCGACACAGGTGGTCAAGGCGCTCCTTGCAAAGACCCAGCTCGACCCCAAGGAAATCGATGACATCTATTGCGGAACAATTGCCGGACCGATCGATTCGGCGCGCTCGCTCGTGTTTTATTGCGGGTTGCCCATCGAGCTGTCGGGCCTGACGATGAACCGCCAGTGCGGTTCCAGCCTTTCGGCGCTCAACGCGGGAGCCAACGCGATCAAGGCCGGTAACGGCGACTGCATTCTGGTGGTGGGTCTCGAGACGATGGGCCGGCTGGGCCCCTGGAGCCCTGAAGACCAGAAGATGGCTCGGGAATATCGACAGTACTTTTACGCGCATCCAACGGTTCCGTCGCCCGAGGGAAAGCTCCACAAGCCCCTGCGGTTGCCCGATCTGATCGATCCTTCTTCTTTTTCCATGGGGCTGACGGCCGAGAATCTCATGGCGAAATACGGTGTCGGCAGGGAGAAAGCCGACGAGTATGCCTACCAGAGCCAGATGAAGGCCAAAGAGGCGATCGAGAAGAACAAATTCGAGAGGGAGATTGTTCCCATAACGATAGAATACGAAGATGGCTCGAAGGTTGTCGTGGACAAGGACCAATGCCCGCGACCGCAAACGACGGTGGAAGTGCTGGGCTCGCTGAAGCCCGCGTTCAAAGAAGGCGGACGGGTGACTGCCGGCAACTCGTGTCCCACCAACGACGGAGCCGCCGCTGTGCTATTGATGGCTCGCGAGAAGGCAGAGGCGCTGGGTTACAAGCCGCTGGCCGCCGTGCGACATCACGGCGAGGCGGGCGTGCCTCCCGAGATCATGGGCATCGGCCCGATCCCCTCGACCCGCAAGATGCTCAAGCGCCAGGGTATGACTATCGATGATTTCGATATCTATGAACTCAATGAGGCGTTTGCATGCCAGGCGCTTCACTGCGGGCGCGAACTGGGCATGGATTTCGACAAGCTTAACGTCAACGGCGGGGCCGTCGCGGTCGGACATCCTACGGGCGCAACGGGCGCCCGCTTCACGGCGACGCTGGTCCACGAGATGAACCGGCGGGACGCGCAGTGGGGGCTTGCGACCATGTGCTGCGGGATCGGGCAAGGTGTCGCGTGCGCCTTTGAGAGGATATAGGGCTATCGCGTTTTTGGCCGTTAGGGCCGAATCGAACGCGCAAGCATGCGGGCGAGCCCGACGCATCCGCCGGGGCGTGCGGCGCTTTTGTGTCCCGCCGGAGCCAGCCAATCCCGGCTTGAAATGTGCGCAGGCGTGTGGTATTATTAACGATTGGAGGTGTTGCCTCGGTCAGGGACGTGGCAGTGTTGCCCGGATTTGACCGAAAGCCTCGATGGCCAGGAAGATTGGCATCACAAGCACGATTCCGGTTGAGGTCGTTCTCGCTGCCGGCGATGTTCCCATCGACCTGAACAATTTATTCATCAGCGACCCCGAGCCTGGCGCGCTCATCCGCTATGCGGAGGAAGCGGGCTATCCGCGCAATATTTGTTGCTGGATCAAGGGATTGTTCGGAATCGTGATGAAGAGGCGCTGTGTAGACGCCGTCGTCGCATTGACGCAGGGCGATTGCAGTTGCACGCTTGCCCTTGTTGAGACCTTGATGCTCCGCGATGTGCCCGTGATTCCGTTCGAGTATCCGTTCGGGCGCGACCGCGACCTGCTGAGGCTTCAGATCGAGAAGCTCGCCGAAGCATTAGGCGCGAGCGTGCAGGACGCGCAGGAGTGGGCGGAGCGCTTGCGACCTCTGCGAGCCAAGTTGGCCGAAATAGACAGGCTCACATGGCGCGAAAGGGTCGTCAGCGGGACCGAGAATCATATGTTTCTGGTCTCGGCTAGCGACTTTTGCGGAGATGTTTCACAGTTTGAAATAAAGGTCGACGAGTTTCTGGTGGAGGCAAAGAAGAGGCGACCTCTTCCCGGAGATGTCAGGTTGGGCTACATCGGGGTGCCCCCGATCTGGGGCGGCCTGCATGATTTCCTGGAATCGCAGGGCGCCGGGGTTGTGTTCAACGAGACTCAGCGCCAGTTTTCCATGTGTTCGACCGACGGCGACCTCGTGGATCAGTATGCGGCCTATACTTATCCATACGGCGTCTTTGCCAGGTTGGAGGATATCGAAGCCGCCGTGGCCGAACGCGCAATAGACGGATTGATCCACTATACCCAGAGTTTTTGTTTTCGGCAGATAGAGGACATGATTTTCAGGGAAAGGCTCTCTGTCCCTATTCTTACGCTTGAAGGCGACCAGCCGGCTCCCTTGGATGGACGGACAAAGCTCCGTCTTGGCGCCTTCATTGAAATGTTGAGAAAGGGTCGAGAGCATCTCGTGGAGAGTTCTGAAATCCCAAACACACTCTCATCGGCCAATCGCGGAAAGGATTCATAAATCGTGTTTATGCGAAGAGCGGCAGTAATGCTGACAATCATGATATTTGCGGTATCGGCGATGGGCTGTGGCAATAAGGCCATTCGCATGAAGCTCAAGGAGGCCGGTAATGCTCTCGAGGCGGGCAAGACAAAAGATGCCATACGAATAACCAAGTTCATCATGACGACCAATCCGCGCAACTTTTTGGCCAAGCGGCTCATGGGCAAGATCGAGGCTCAATTGATTGTGGAAATCGAGGAGGCCCTCGAAGCAGGGCAATACAATGTGGCCGTGAAAAAGGCGGATATGCTCCTTAAGGATATAGACCCGAAGAATGAAGAAGTCAAAGCCATGCGCGGCGAGGCCAAGAAGCATCTGTTTGTTGAGTCCGGTCGAAAATCTCTGGAAAGCAATAATCCCGTGGCGGCGCTCCGGCTGGCGAAGCAGGCCCTCGAAATCGACCCTAAGTTTCAGAAGGCAATAGACTTGCAGAACGAAGCCAATCAGCAGATGGAGGGGAAGATCGCCAGCCTGATGGAAACGGCGGAGCAGTTGATTGCGCAGAAGCAGTTTGAAAAGCTCAGGGATCTCGCCCAGGATATTCTCACTATCGCGCCCCAGAACCGGGAGGTCGCAGACCTGCTGCGAGAGGCGAATGCCCAGATACTTTCTCGCAATAAGGAAAAAAACTTCGAACTGGCAAAGAAATTCTATAGCGAAGGCATATATGAGTCCGCCCAGACAAGGGCAGAAGAGGTGCTCAAGGTCGACCCGAACCACGCGGAGGCCAAGGAACTGTTGGAGAGAGCAAAGGCCGAGATAGCGAAGCCCGAACTGCGTCTGACTGGATTTACCAGGATAAAGGGAATGGAAATCGCCCATATTGAAATGGTCAAAACCAGGGAAAAATTTCTGGTCAAGGAAGGCGAGATATTCGGTGATTTCAAGGTCTCCGCAATTGATCTTGACCTTAAAGTAGCCATAGTGACATACCTTAAAACCGGCAGCCAGCAGTCGCTGACCACGCGGGTCGAGTGAGCCTGTTTTTCCCCGAGGCCTCCATGCGCAAAGCCTTCCGGAACCGGTCGCCCCGCGTCCGACCAACCCTGCGTCCCGCCGTTTACGTGCTACACCTTGCTGTCCTGTTTGTCTCGATATCTTGCTGTTCCGACGATTATGACGATATTGTTAATCTCGATTCCACGGAAGCGGTCATAGTCTGTTTCGGCGACAGCATCACTGCGGGCTACGGCGTCGGACGAAATCAGGCGTTTCCAGCGCTGCTTGCGGAAAGTCTGGAGATGACCGTGGTAAATGCGGGTGTAGACGGCGACACAACCGCCGACGCGCTTGCAAGACTCGACCGCGACGTCATGGCGCATGATCCGCGGCTGGTTCTCGTGCAGTTTGGCGGAAACGATTTTCGCAAGAAAATGGATAAACGAGAGACATTCGCGAATCTGGAGCGCATAGTCGAGCGCATCGGCGGGTATGGGGCGATCATAATCCTGCTGGAGTTGCGAATAGGGTTGCTACGCGATGAATATCTTGCGGGATATAGAGATATCGCAAAGGCACACGGCGCCCTGCTCATTCCGAACTTCATGTCCGATATCCTTGGAAACCACAATCTGACGATCGACGGGATACATCCCAACGCCGAGGGACATGAACTGATTGCCGAACGAGTCGCGAAAAAGCTCGCTCCACTCCTGGCCGAAGCCGAGCGAGCCCGCGCCGGAAAGCGACAAGCGCCTTGACTTTACGCAGCTTTTGCTATAATATTTCTACAGATTTAAGGCGGATGTGAAGATTTCTGCGGGGAATAAGGATGGGCACACCGAATCAGGCCGATCGCACGCGAAAGCTCGTGGAAATCATTAACATCATCAACTCCACGCTGGAAATCGACTCTCTCCTCAACCTTGTAATCGAGACGGTATCCTCCATGTTCGACGCCGAAGGCTGCTCTCTTGTGCTGCGGCAGCCGGACACTGACGAACTCTATTTTCGCACCGCCGCCGGCGCCGCCAGTGAAGAGATAAAGAAATTTCGCCTGAAATTGGGCGAGGGAATCGCCGGCGCCGTCGCGCAGGACGGAAAACCACTCCTGATAGCCGACGCCCGATCCGACAAGAGGGTGAGGCACGATATCGGAAACGAGGTCGGGGTGCCCACGCGCAGCATAATATGCGCTCCGCTCTCGGTTGAGGGCAGGCTCGCAGGCTCCATCGAGGTCATTAATTCCCGAAGCAAACTCAAATTTGACGAGAGCGACCTGAAGTTCCTGTGTGCCGCGAGCGATTCGATAGCGCTTGCCGTTCGCAACGCCAAGCTTTTTTCCCAGGTGAGTTCTGAAAAAGAGATCCTGAGCCGCGTGCTCGAACTCCAGCCCACGATCATCGGCAATAGCGAGACGATGAAGAACATTTTCGCCATGACGAATAAGGTTGTGGGAACCAACGTCACCATATTGATTACGGGCGAGACCGGGACGGGCAAGGGTATGCTCGCCCGGTTTATCCACGAAAGCAGCCGGTGTCGGCATCAACTTTTCGTCGATGTTAATTGCGCCGCCATTCCCGATACGCTGATCGAATCGGAGCTTTTCGGACACGAAAAGGGCTCGTTTACGGGCGCCAGCTATCAGCGCAAGGGGAAATTCGAGCTTGCTGACAGCGGCACTTTGTGCCTCGACGAGATAGGCGAGCTTTCTCCCCGCGCACAGGCCAAGCTGTTGCGCGCGATCGAGGAGCACAGCTTTGAAAGGATTGGAAGCAACACAACTATCACAACAGATGTCAGGATCCTGGCCACGACCAATCGTGACCTTTCCCAAGCGGTAAAAGACGGACAGTTCCGCGACGACCTGTATTACCGTCTCAACCAGATCGAAATACACCTGCCGCCGCTGAGGGAGAGGCGCGAGGACATCATGCTGCTTGCCGAGCACTACATGAATGAATATCGCCGACGATTTGAAAGGGATGTCCGGTCTTTTTCTTTGCCGGCAAAAAACTTTCTACTCGACTACGACTGGCCCGGCAACATTCGCGAGCTGAAAAACATGCTGAAGCGTGCCGTGCTGCTCTGCGACGACAACGAAATCAAATGCTCGCACTTTCCGCTTCTTTTGCAACCGGGAAAGGAAAAGGAGGCCATCGCCGGACCGCAGAGATTTCCCAACCTCGACGAGGTTGAAAAGGCACATATCATCTCCGCTCTGCAACATGCGGAGGGAGTGAAGAAAAAGGCCGCAGAATTCCTGGGCGTTTCCCGCTCAACACTGGACAGGAAAATACAGGCCTATAAGATCACTCTTTGAATAAAAATGGGAGGTTTGACGGCTGGGAGTTATCCTCGGAATCGCCGGGAGGTGCACGTGGGGGGATTTTTTTCCGCCATTTCGGGACGTTGCGTTGAGACCGGTGTAATTATGGTGAGAAGTCGGAATTATGTATTAAAATCGGTTGTCATCGCCCCACAAAATGCCTCACTCTAAATGCTTAAGGGCCAAGAGTTTATCCGAGTCTACCGAATGCATGGCGCTCAAAACGCTACATGAAAAAAGCATACAGGCGGATCTGAGGTCCGGGATCGAACGAGGCTCCTCCGGCTCAATGCCATAAGTTGTGTTAAAGCAAGTGATTGCGGTAATATGGGTTCGGCTTTCGAGCATTCTCATGGCGTGGCATAGTAATTGCTCATAAACATAAGTGGATTAATGGATTGAGGCCTTAATCAAAAAACGCAGAGTGCATATGCGACATTCGAGTGAATGGTGCAAGATATTGATGCAAAAGGGGATAAGGGC
>CBFDAY010000146.1:0-6893 GCA_965602895.1 uncultured bacterium | reverse complement strand
TGAAAAGCGATCTGCCGCTGGAGTAATGCCCTCCGGGGCCGGCTTCCGAACAAATACAGTCCTCCCTTTCTTCGACAGATGCCCCCGCGGGGAAAGATCGTTCATGCTGATTTGACATCAAGCATAGAGTAATAGATTCCCGCCCCTAATCAGGTTGAGGACATGCTTCCGCAGGAATGACGGCGTATCGCACCACGGTAAACGTCAAATGAGTATCAATACTCTTTGAGCTTGTACTGGATCTTGCGGAGGCTGATGCCGAGAATCTCGGCGGCGCGGGTGCGGTTGCCGCCGACGGCCTCGAGGGTCTTCTGGATCGAGTATCTCTCGATTTCCTGGAGGGAGGAGCCGGGGATGGGGGGTATCGCGTCGAGACCGGCGTCCCTGGTGTCGGTCACAACGGGGAAATGGCGTCGGCCGATGGTCTTCTCGTTGCACATGACGACCGCGCGCTCGACCATGTTCTCCAACTCGCGCACATTGCCGGGCCAATGATAGGTCATCATCGCGGCCAGCGCGTTGGGCGTGACGCCGTCGATCTGCTTGTTGTTCTCCTTCGTGTATTTCTCCACGAAGTGCTCCACCAGCAGGGGAATGTCGGAGACCTTATCCCTGAGTGGGGGTATCGTTATCGTGATAACGTTGAGCCGGTAGTAGAGGTCCTGCCGGAATGCTTTCTCGGCGACCGCCTTTTCGAGGTCTTTGTTCGTGGCGGCGATGAGACGCACGTCGACTTTGAACTTCTTGTTGCCGCCGACCCGTTCGAACACCCTGTCCTGGAGAAAGCCGAGCAGCTTGACCTGGGTGGACGGACTGATGTCGCCGATTTCGTCGAGGAACAGGGTGCCGCCGTCGGCGATCTCGAAGCGCCCCTGCCGGGTGAAGACAGCTCCCGTAAAGGCGCCCTTTTCGTGTCCGAACAGCTCGCTCTCCAGCAGGTTTTCCGAAAGCGCGCTGCAGCTTACCTTGATATAGGGCCGGCCGGCGCGGTCGCCGTTTTGATGTATGGCCGAGGCTATGAGTTCCTTTCCCGTGCCGCTCTCGCCCATTATGAGGACCGTGGCGCGGCTTGGAGCGATTTGATGAACCGTTTTGAAAATGGACTGCATCTGCGGACTGCTTCCGACAATGTTTTCGAACTTGTACTTTTCGCGCAACCGCTCCCTGAGCTGTATGGTCTCCTGCAGCAGCCTTCTGCAGGAGAGGATTCTCCTTATCTGGATCTCGAGTTCATCGATATTGATGGGCTTGGTAAGGTAGTCCTCGGCCCCTTTCTTCAGCGCCTCGACGGCGGTCTCGACCGTTCCGAAGGCGGTCATCATCACGAATGGGGTGTCGTAATCCTTAAGCCGTATGCGCGAGAGCAGCTCGAGGCCGTCCATGCCGGGCATCTTGAGGTCCGCAAGAATCAGGTCGGGCAGGTCGCGCGCAACCGCGTCGAGCGCCTGATAACCGTCCGCTGCGGCGATCACGTCGTATCCGTCCTCGCTCAATATCTTGGAAAGGGCTTCGCGCGTGTTCTTCTCGTCGTCGACTACGAGTATTGTTGCATCAGACACCGAAAGAATACTCCCTTCCAACAGGCTTATAACGAGCGGGGCCAACGGCGAAAGTGACTGTACACGTCGTGCCCGCATCTTGCCGGTTTTGTATTTCGAGGGTCCCGCCGTGCATCTCTATTATATGAAATGCGATCGGCAAACCCAAGCCTGTGCCCTTTTCCTTGTTTGTATAAAAAACCTCAAAGACCTTGTCGAGATCTTCCTCGGGGATTCCCGTCCCCGAGTCTTCTATCGTAATTATGACCCTTCTCTTTTTCATCCGGGTCGAAATGCTCAGCGCGCCGCCATCGGTCATCGCCTCGATGGAGTTCTGCACGATGTTTATCAGCGCCTGTTTCATTTTCTCCGTATCGAGCGACAAAAGAGGCATATTATCCATGTAATTCCGTTCCAGGGTTATGTCGTTGTGCGTGATGCGGGCGTGAAAAAGCGCGAAAACGTCATCGAGTATCCGATGGATGTTGCAGGGGTGAAAATCCAGACTCAGCGGCTTGGCGAAAAACAGGAACTCGGTGACGAGGTTGTCCAGGCGCGACACCTCCTCGCGAACGATGTTGATAAGCTCCAGCGATTCCGACTTCGAGAATTTCGCGCCGTCCTTTATTCGCCTTTCAAGAAGCAGCAACTGCAGGTTCACCGAGTTCAGAGGGTTCCTTATTTCGTGGGCCAACCCGGCGGTGAAGGTTCCGATGGAGGCGAGTTTTCCGGTCTGGACCACCTGTTTTTCGAGCATGCGCCTTTCCGTGACGTCCCGAATGTAGATCTGTATCACTTCCCGTCCGGAATACCTTATGAGGCTCGCGCTTATGTCGACGTGCGCGATCGTGCCGTCTTTTCGCAGCATGGGCGCGTAGTCAAAGGAGGCGGAGCCCTCGGCGACAATCTGGGCGAGGCGCTTATCCACCCTTGCGCCGTCGGATGAGAGATGGATGTCCCTCATGCTCATCCGCAGCAACTCCTCCCCGCCGTAGCCGGTCAGCTCTTCGGCCTTTCGGTTGACCTCGAGGAAACGGCCGTCGGATGGATTGATAATAAAGATGGCGTCGTTCGCTCCCTCGAAAAGCGAGATGTACTCGTCGGCCTTGCGCTGAAAGCGGGTGCGGCTCTCGGCCAGCTCCTTCGCGCTCATCTCCACCTTTCGCCTGAGTCTGCGGTTCACTATCCACCCCGTAAAGCCCAGGATGGAAATCACCATCGCCAACGCCCCGAAGAAAAATCGGGTCAAAAAAAATTCGCGGCGCAGGTCCTCGCCGAACCATGCCTTGAAAATCCGGTCGTATTCGCCGTCCCCCTTGATTGCGCTCAGCGCCTTTTCCAGGCGCGAGAGCAGGCTGTAGTCTCCTTCGCGCACCGCGATGCCGTAGCCGACCTGATGGATCGGGGAGCCGACGATCTTGATGTTATGAAACCCGCTCTTGTTGATAAGGTGCTGCCCGGTGAGCCGGCTGCCTACAAAGGCCGCCACGTCGCCCCGCTTGAGCAGATCCAAAGCATGCTCGTATGAATCGGTGGGGACCAGATGAACGTGCTCTTGCTTTTCAAGGACCGCGCCCACAATATCGTCGCGGTCCACGGCGACCGTCCGGCCCTTCAGGTCCACGATACTGGTGATGTCTTCGGTGTCTTTGCGCACGAATATCGCGTCGGATATGGTGCACAGCGGGCTGGTGAAGTCCATGAATTCGTCGCGCTCGATGCTGTAGGCGATCCCCAGAACACCGTCGACCCTTCCCTCGCGGAGCGCCAGAAGCCCCGCCAACTTGCTCTGCCGGCGGTACTCGATTCTTACACCCATACGCTCGGCCATCGCGTTGAGAATTTCGACGTTGAAACCCTTGAATTCGTCTTTGCGCGGATCGAAATACTCGTAAGGGGGATAGCTGGAATGGGAGGAGACAACCAGGACTCCGTCCTCTTTTCTCAACGGCGAATCATCGTTTTCGCTGAGGGAAAAGACCGGCGAGCCGGAAATCGCAAACAAGAAAATGGCAAACAAAAACAACCTGTTCCGCATTCGCAAACCCTTTATGGAAAGGCTACTTATCATCATAACGCGGTGTGTTATTCGCTTTTTATTTTAGCATAGGCGCTCGGCCCCAGTCAATCGAAGTCAAAAGCGCTTCACCGTACTCCGGTCGCCAATTGCTTCTTCGTCTATTTATTGACAGCATAATACAGGGGGGTTAATCGGCTTGCCCTTATCATCGGCAAATACGAAGACCATCGAGCTGCGCGCCAAAGCCATTGGCTTCGACCTTTTTTCGGAGGTCGAAAACAAGAGCCCGCCTATCTTCGAATCGCAGTGGTGGGAGAACCGGGCTTGAGCGCTGGAGCCAGGTGTCTCCCGAGGCCCGGTCCGGGGTCATATTTCGCGCAGCCGATACAATGAACCGCAGGCGTTTCGCGCTGGCGGCGCTCGATGTGTACGAAGTCGGGAAAGCATGGCGCGACGTCGACGAGGCGGTACAGGAGGTCATTGCATCCGCGTTCGGCGTATATCTTGATAAGGGCGTTCCCGCCGAGCACGGGCATGAGAACCACATGAGGGCGACCAATACAATCAGGAAATGCGGCGGCCCCGGATATCTTAGGGCCGTCCGATTTTCTTTGTGGTCTCAAACCGCACCTGTCCGGCGGCTTTGGGTATGAGGGCGGCGTCGTAAGGATAGACGATGACCTGCGCGTACATCATGCCGGGAGACGGCAGATACTCTACCACCTCCACGACCGTCTCGCCGCCTTGCTCCTTTGCGCCCGCTATCCTGACCGAATAGCCGGGATTCGGCTTTTGCCCGAGGAAAACGGCAACAAGTGTGAAATCGCGAAAATTAAACCGCGTGCGAGGCTTTTCTATTTGGCTTAGCCAACTGTGTCTAGTCAGGAACTCCTCCCACTGCTGCCTATTGTTGAAAACATATGTTCCGGCGGGAACCTTGCTCGGCAGAATCCCAGAAAGTTTCGTATTTGACACATCGAGCTGGTGACGGGCCACGCTATCCGAAGAAACCGCCTCCGCGGACGCGCAACCAATCACAAGCCCCGCGGAAAGCAACAACACCAGCGCGTACGATTCCAGGCTCCGATGTCGGCCCGCACAGATAAGCCTTTGCATTTCGACCCCCTTTCCCGATATTATCGTGTCTGTAACAGAACTGTTAAGAATCTTATCGGAGCGACGCCGATTTGGCAAGCGCGAGCCTGATCTTTCGAATCATCCGGCTTTTTCATGGGCGCCTTCCCGCGTTAGAGCACTGTAGGGGCGACGGGTGGGTCCTCCGAATCGAGCTTCTCATTTCTGGATGGCTTACTTGAAAGAGGCCCAAATGTTATAATATCGAAACGTCTCCCGTCTTTATCGAAAACAACCGGAGGAGAGAGCCATGCCTGTTATCCGCACGCCCGAGGAGCGCTTCGAGAACCTGCCGGAGTATAGTTTCGAGCCGAACTACATGATGATAGGCGAGTGCCGCGCGCACTATGTCGACGAGGGCTCGGGCGAGGTTGTGCTGTGCCTGCACGGCGAGCCGTCGTGGTCGTTCCTGTATCGCAAGATGATTCCGATGTTCGCCGAGAAACACCGCGCCGTCGCGCCCGACTTCATCGGCTTCGGCAAGTCGGACAAGTTCACCGAGATGGAGGAGTACTCGTTCCAGATGCATCGCGATACGCTGGTGGCGTTTCTCGATGCGCTCGAGCTTGACGGCATCACGCTCGTGTGCCAGGATTGGGGCGGCCTCGTCGGACTGCGCGTCGCGAGCGAGATGCCCGACCGCTTCGCGCGGCTGGTCATCATGAACACCGGCCTGCCCACGGGCGAGCAGACCGTCGGCGACGGCTTTATGCAATGGCGTACCTATGTCGAGAACACGTCCGATCTGCCAATCGGCCAGATCATGCAGATGGCGATGTCGGACCCGGACCACCTGACGCCCGAACTCGTGGCCGCGTACGAGGCGCCGTTTCCCGACGGGCGCTACAAGGCGGGCGCGCAAATGTGGCCGCTGCTGGTGCCGATCAAGCCCGACGACCCCGGCGCCGATTCGATGCGCAAGGCGCGCGACGTGTTCTCGAAATGGACGAAGCCGTGCCTCGTGATGTTCTCCGACGGCGACCCCGTCACCCGCGGCGGCGACGTCCTCTTGCGCGAGCTGATCCCGTCGGCCAAGGAGCAGCCGGAGATACTAATAACCGGGGCGGGCCACTTCCTCCAGGAGGAAAAAGGCGAGGAAATCGCCGGGCACATCCTCGACTTCATCGAGCGCACGCCGCCTGAATAAGGCGAAACACGCGGAGTCGGCTTGAGCGGCCGACATCCGCCTGAGTTCCGGGTCTGTACGTGGGCGAAACGCACAGTACGACAAAACCGATACGTCCCCGACCGCTCTATCTCGCTCTTTTCGCTAAAGCTCTCCCCCATATCTGCCGATTAGAATAATAGGACAAACGCCGGGCCAAATCCCGGGAGCGCCCGAAATCAGGAGGGAGACATGGTTAGCCTCGCCGGCATGTTGAGCCACACAACCGAAAAGCCGGGCCTCTGGCAGGCCGCATTCAGAAACCCGAATGGGCCGCCGCCGGGCCTCAACTGCGCTCTGGCAAATTCAATCGGACCCAACATTTCACTCGATGACGCCCGCAGCTTCACTTCGCAACTGATTGTCGAGCGGATAAGCGTGCGGCTGACGTCGGTCTACACAGAGGCTCCCGCGCAGGAGACGTCCTCGCCGCTGGATTTCTCCCCCGATGCGACGGCGCAGCGCATCTTCAGCTTTTCGATAAACATGTTCGCCGTGTACCAGGCGCAAAATCCCGACGAACCGCTCGAATCCGCTCTTACCAATTTCGAGCAGATCGTCCGTGACGCAATAGACGAAGGCTTCGGTGAGGCGCGCGGCATACTCGAAGAACTCGGCAGACTCGATGAACAGACAGCCGAGTTTGTGGATAACACCTACTCGGTCCTGGACCGGCTGCTCGACGCATTCTTCCGGCAAGACGGAACCGGCGAGGAATCCGAGCCCGCCGGCCCGGCCACCGGCTCCTACTGGGCCGCAATCGAATTCGAATACCAGTACCTTCATCTTGAGGCGTCCTCGGTTTCCCAGACGTCGACGGCGTCCGACGCCGGCGCGTTTTCGCTGGATTTCACGCGAATCCATATCGAAAGCCTTAGCGTTGTCTTCAGCCAAGGCGGGCTCGCTCCCGAGCCGACGCTGCAAGTAATCGCGTGAAGCGGGCGGAACCGCCCTTCCCCGATGCGCCGGAATCATCCCGACGGTACAGAATCGTCCGCTTAATGTACGTCGCTCGCCAATTTTAGTGGCCCTTTCC
>CBFDAY010000145.1:0-6895 GCA_965602895.1 uncultured bacterium | reverse complement strand
CGACCTTTGGGTTATGAGCCCAACGAGCTACCTGACTGCTCCACCCCGCACACCTAATATAAATGCAAAGGGGGGTATTTGTCAAGGTTTTTCGGTGGAGGGAGCGGGATTGGCGTCAGGAGGCTCGGTCGGCGGCGCGGTAGACGCGGCTTTCGGTGACGATGATGTCCACGGGCACGTCGTTGGAATCGGTCGGAACCCGCTCGATGATCTGGCCCTCGTAGCCGAGCGCGATACTGACGGTGCCACCGTCGGCTAGGAGCCTGTCGTAGTAGCCGCCGCCAAAACCTATGCGACGGCACTGTCTGTCGAACGCTACGCCCGGGACGATGATCACGTCGGCCTCACTCGTGTCGGCCGGCCTGATCGAATCGGGACACGGCTCCAGAAGGCCGAACCGGGCGGGCGCGAGTTCGGCCATATCCTTGAGTTCGGAGATGAGCAGCTTGCTGTGTTCGAAGTCGGTGACGGGTACGAGCGCCTTCACGCCTTCGGATAAGGCCTTGCGGATGAGGAAAAGGGTGTCGACTTCGTTGGGCTTGGCGGAAACGTAAAACAGTATTGTCCGTGCGCCCTTGTACTCGGGAAGCGCGCGGACGGCACGGGCGATACGCTCGGATTTTTCGCGTGCCTCTTTATCGGAAAGCGAACTGCGCCACTCGATCATTTTCTTCCTGAGTGATCGCTTTTCGGCGGCAAAATTTTTGGAATGATCCATACTTGAGGCGAGCGAACTCACGCGCTCATCCACCGATTGAACTCATGAAGCTTTCGCTTCGCCCTGAGCGGACGGCGGGTTTGGAGTCGATGGCCAGCCGGATTGCGCCCGCGATCTCGGAAGCCGGCGCATTTGAGCGCAGCAGCGATTTCACGTCCACCGACCGCTTCGAGAAAAGGCACGGGAGCAATCGGCCGTCGGCGGTGACTCGTATGCGATTACAGGTGTCGCAAAAGCTGTGGCTCATCGCCGGGATGAAGCCGAGCGTGCCTTTGGCTCCCTCGAGCCGGTAGCGCTGAGCCGGACCGGATTGGCTTGCGCCGGGCAGTCGTTTCAGATCGCCAAGGGCGCCGATGCGCTTTTTCATTTCATCGGCGGTGACACACTTGTATTCCCCCATGTCCTCCATCGGACCGAACGGCATGTATTCGATGAATCTTATTTCGAACGAATTGTCTCTTGTGAATGCGACGAAGTCCTCGACCTCGTCGTCGTTTACTCCCTTGATTACCACGACATTGAGCTTGATGGGCTCAAACCCCGCTTTTTTTGCCGCTTCGATTCCCCGCCAGACTTTCTCGATATCGCCGCCGCGCGTGATTTCCTTGTAGCGCTCGGGCTTGAGCGAGTCGAGGCTGATGTTCAATCTGCTGAGTCCGTTGGCTCGCAGCACGTCGGCGAATTCCTCCAGTTTGGAGCCGTTTGTCGTGAGATAGACCTCTTCGATACCCGGCAGATGCGAAAGCATTTCAACGAGAGTCGGCAGTCCTCGCCTGATGAGCGGCTCGCCTCCCGTCAGCCTGACCCGGTTGATTCCCAGAGGAATCGCCGCTTTCACGACCGAGCGGATCTCTTCGAAGGTGAGTATTTCGGAGTGGGGGAGCCGCTCGACGCCTTCGGGCGGCATGCAGTATATGCACCTGTAGTTGCAGAGATCGGTCACCGAGACGCGCAGATAATTTATGATGCGCTTCGGGTGCTGATCTGATTTTTCGTTCGTCATTTCCTTTTGCCGATGCTTTATGTCAACAACGCCGCGTTCTGCCGGCTTGCGCGATATGGCAGTCGCCGAATATCCGCAGCAGGCCTGGTTCAGTCTCCAAGCAATTCTGGCACATCAGCGCCCTCTTTGCAACATAATCCATGTTGCAGTCAAATCGGGCGCCCAATCAGGAGGCTTCTTGCGCTCTTAATTTCACCTTGGCAAGTTCATATTTCTCCCGAGTGTTTATATTGAAGTATGACAGTTCCTCCGGGTCGATCTCGCTCATTTCCTCGACCGAAATCCGCCGCACGCGGACATGGGGAAAGAAGTCTATTATTTTCGGGTTTCCCCGCCCGAGCTGTTTTTCGATGTGGGGAATGCACGTCCGCGAATAAAACGCGTGGAGCGGTTCAAGGCCATTACAGCTTGTGGGAATAACCACATCGTAGTCGTCGGCGAACCGGGCCAGGTATCGGACCAGCTCGGTATTGACGAAGGGCATGTCACAAGCGACAAAAAAACATTTGTCGCTCGCGGCATGCAAAAGGCCGGCGTGAATGCCGGCCAGTGAGCCCTCTTTTTCGTACACGTCACACACGATCGGGGCGCCGACAAACTCGTACGTCTTCGGATCGTTCGCCGAGATCAGTATCTCTTCAAATACTCCTCTTAGCGTTCGGTAAAGCCGCTCGATCAGCGTTTCATTCCCAAACTCGAGCAGGGCTTTGTCGCGTCCCATTCTGCTGCTTTTTCCTCCTGCGAGGATGACCGCCGATTCCATGGCAAATCCGTCCGCGAATCAGCCGGACTTCTTCTCCTCCTCGGCCTCTTCCTTGGGCTCGGGCGGCCGGTCCCACCAGTCCGGATCTTTGAGGTAGGCGTCAATCGAGCGCGCCGCGACCTTGCCGTCACCCATCGCCAGGATCACCGTAGCGGCGCCGCGCACTATGTCGCCGCCCGCGAACACGCCGCGCTTGCTGGTCTTGCATGTATCTAGGTCGGCCACTATGTTGCCCCACTTGTTGGTCTCGAGATCCGGAGTGGTGTCCGGCACGAGCGGGTTGGGGCCGTTGCCGATCGCGACGATAACGGTGTCAACATCCTTTTTGAATTCGGAGCCTTTAATCGGAATGGGACGCCTGCGACCGGAGTCGTCCGGCTCGCCGAGTTCCATCTTGAGACACTCGACGGCGACGACCTTGCTCTGGTCGTCTCCGATGTAACGAATCGGGTTGGTGAGCAGGTTGAACTTTATTCCTTCCTCTTCGGCGTGATGCACTTCCTCGGTACGCGCGGGCATTTCCTCCCCCGACCTGCGATATATGATGTTCACCTCTTTTGCGCCCAATCTCAAAGCCGTGCGCGCGGAATCCATCGCGACGTTGCCGCCGCCGACGACCGCTACGACTTCGGACCTGGCGATCGGCGTGTCGTACTCGGGGAACAGGTATGCCTTCATGAGGTTCGAGCGCGTGAGGTACTCGTTGGCCGAATACACTCCGCTGAGGTTCTCCCCAGGGATATTCATGAACAGCGGCGCGCCTGCGCCGGTGCCGACAAAGATCGCGTCGAACCCGTTTTCCAGAATCTCATCGAGCGTATCGGCTTTGCCGACGACGGTGTTAAGCTCTACCTCGATGCCGAGGTCTTTGAGGAAATCGACCTCGGCCTGCACTATCGCCTTGGGAAGCCTGAACTCGGGTATTCCATAGACCAGCACGCCGCCGGCCTTGTGGAGCGCCTCGAAAATGACCACTTTGTGGCCCATTCGGGCGAGGTCGCCGGCGACGGTGAGCCCGGCCGGTCCGGAACCGACGACAGCCACCTTCTTTCCGCTCGGGGGTGCAAGCTCGGGCTTTACAACCTTTCCGGATCTGCGCTCGAAGTCGGCGGCAAAGCGTTCGAGTCTCCCTATGGCTACGGGATCGCCCTTCTTGCCGACTATGCAATAGATTTCGCATTGGCTTTCCTGCGGGCACACGCGTCCGCAGACCGCGGGCAGGCTGTTTGTCTCTTTGATTTTGGAGATCGCTTCCCAGTGTTGGCCCTCGGCGATGAGCCTTATGAAATCCGGAATCTTGATTTCCACGGGGCAACCCTTGATGCACTTCGGCTTCTTGCATTGCAGGCACCGCTGGGCCTCGCGTATCGCCGTTTCTTCCGAAAAGCCAAACGGGACCTCGTCAAAGTTCTTCGCGCGGACTTCGGGTTTTTGCTCCGGCATCTTCTGCCGCGGGATTTTCATTCTTTCTTTTGCATCCATGAGATTATCCCCTGCCTATCTTGCACTCGTGTTGGTAAAGCTCGTATGCTTCGGTTTCCTCGTCCCTGTAGGTGGCCAGGCGCTTTGTGAGCAGCTCGAAGTCGACCTTGTGGGCGTCGAACTCGGGCCCGTCAACGCATGCGAACTTGGTCTTGCCGTCGACCACCACGCGGCAGCAGCCGCACATGCCCGAGCCGTCTATCATTATCGGGTTGAGACTTACCATGGTGGGAATTTCGTATTCCTTCGTCATGAGGGAAACGAATTTCATCATCGGGACGGGACCGATGGCGACGACCAGCTTCAGGTCTTCGCCGCGGTCGATGAGCTGCTTGAGCATCTCGGTGACGAGCCCTTTCTGGCCGTAACTGCCGTCGTCGGTGCAGATGACGAGTTCGTCGCTGATCGCCTTGACCTCATCCTCGTAGAACAGCAGTTCCTTGTTGCGCGAGCCGAGGATCGAGATAACCTTGTTGCCCACTTCTCCAAACGCCTTGGCGATGGGGTAGGCGATCGCGATGCCGGTGCCGCCGCCGATGCAGCAGACGGTTCCGAGCTTTTCGATGTGCGTCGGCTTGCCGAGAGGGCCGACGACATCGAGGATGGTGTCGCCCACCTTCAGATTCGACATTTGGGCGGTCGTTTTTCCGACGACCTGGTAAATCAGCGTAAGAGTGCCGCGTGCGGAATCCGAATCGGATATGGTGAACGGCACGCGTTCACCCTTTTCGTCTATCCTGAGAATGATGAATTGGCCCGGCTTGCGCTTTCCCGCAACCTTGGGGGCCTCAACTTCCAGCAGGAACATGGAAGGGGCGAGCGTATCTGTCCTGACTATCTTGTGCATTTCTCGTCTCCTCAATTGGCGGAGGGCAGTCTATTTTGCGTCCTCGAGGGAAATTGCCTGCGGCGCCGCGACGTCGGCTGTGTCACGAGCCGCGTTTTCCGGATTTCAGGAAACGCTCCTCAATGAAATCCGAGATCGCCTCCGCATCGTTTATGTCGAAACTCGGACAATCGACTTCTATCGGCGTGTCGCTTGCGAATGCCACGCGATTGTCCGCGGCGGTACACAGCGGCCCCTTGTGGGCCGATGAGCGGAATACCTCGATCTTGGGCTTGTCGAGGCTCTTGAATCCTTCTGTTAGCACGATGTCCATGTCGGAGTAGAATCGTTCGGCCAGTTCGTCAAGCGGAGCCTCATGCTCGGTTCGTTTTATCAGCGCAATCTTTTTCGGTGACGATATCAATACCCCGTCGGCGCCGCAGTGAAAGTGCCGATAGGTGTCTTTTCCCTCTCGGTCCATTTCGAATCCGTGAGTATCGTGCTTAATCGTTCCCACTTTATATCCGCGCTTTTTCAGGATCGGGATGAGCTTTTCGATAAGCGTCGTTTTGCCGCTGTTGCTTTTCCCTACGATTGAGACTATGGGGACCAATTTATTCGACCTCCGGCATATCGATGAGCTGGACCTTCGCGCGGTCGCCTTTTTTCAGCAGTTTTTCACCGCGTTCGAACAGGATGATTCCGTTGGCCAGGTCCATCGAAACGAGTATGCCCGATCCTTGGGGTCCGGTGGTCGACGCGAAGTATTCCGAGCCCTCTTTGCGCACGATGGCGCGAATGAGGCTCGCCCTTTCCGGCTTCTTCCTGATGTCTTCTTCGAGCACGGCGCTGACGACGGGACGAAGCAGCTTTCGCCTTCCCATCATTTTCAGCAGCGCCGGCCTGACGAACTGCTCGAAGGTCACCATCGATGATACCGGATTGCCCGGCAGCCCGAAGACCGGCTTGTCGCCGAGCAGCCCGAAGACCGTGGGTTTGCCGGGCTTGATACCCACTTTCGTAAACTTGAACTCGACTCCGAGTTCTTCGAGCGCGCTCTTAACGTAGTCGTAGTCTCCGACCGAGACGCCGCCGGAGCTGACGATCATATCGGCCGACAGCCCTTTTTCCATGTGGGAGCGCACGTCGTCCATCGTATCGCGGGCGATACCGAGGTAATTCGCTTCGGCCCCGCAGGCGCGGATCTGAGAGATGATCGTGTAGGAATTGCTGCTTCGAATCTTGCCCGGCTCCAGGGACTCGTGCGCCTCGAGGAGTTCGTCTCCCGTGGCGAGAACCGCGACGACCGGCCTGCGAACGATTTTGACTCTCGCTCTTCCGACCGAGGCGAGCAAGCCGATCTTGGCGGGAGTAATACCGTCTCCCGGCCGCAAGACGCTGCGTCCGACAGCGATGTCTTCTCCGGCCCTGCGGATATTTTTGTTCTCTTCGTGCTCTTCCAGTATAAGTACTCGGTCGTCGGAGAGTTTCTCGGTGAGTTCGACTTGGACGACCGTGTCGACGCCGAGCGGAATCGGCGCGCCCGTCATTATTCGAATTGCCTGTCCCGGGCCGACCGACCGATCGGTGTGACTGCCTGCGGGCAGGTCCATCAGCACCTCAAGCTCGACCGGATTTTGATCCGATGCGCCTTTGGTATCCTCTGCGCGTACGGCGTATCCGTCCATGGCCGAATTGTCGAACGGCGGGATCTGCTCGGCGGCGGTCAGTTCCTCGGCGGCGACCAGGCCAAGCGCGTCCAGTATCGGTGTTTCGACCGATTCCAGTGCGGAAACGGAGTCTAGGACAATTTGTCGGGCTTTTTCAAAACTGATCATGGTTGAATCGCAAAAAGAGACCCTCTCCGGGGTGTCAAGAGGGCGCCAAAAATTGCTTTGAGAGACGGCTTGGAGCCTACTTTAGTTCCTAAAGATTACGAGGAAATGATATCAGATTTCAATCGGCCAGTCAAGGAATGCCGTCCGTCGCGGCAGGGACCTCAAAGGGCGGCCCGATAGAATGTGCGAATGCGGCTTTCCCGGTGGATAGAATTGCGTGGAGAGAGCGTCGGGGCGGGCGGACCCGGGGGAAACGGCATCGGGA